>CAYRII010000005.1:0-28930 GCA_964424245.1 uncultured Terriglobales bacterium
CTCCACCTCGCTCAGGAACTCGAGAGCGAAGTCGTCCATGCGCGCGCCAAACTCGCGGATGGTGTGCGTCAACTGGTTGTAGGCGATCACCGCCGGGATGGCGGCAAACAAACCGGCGGCGGTGGCAATGAGCGCCTCGGAAATTCCCGGCGCCACGGCGCGCAGCGTGGCCGCGCCGGAGGTGCCGAGGGCGTGGAAGGCATCGATGATCCCCCATACCGTGCCGAAGAGTCCGATGAAGGGCGTCACCGCGCCCGTGGTGGCTAGCAGGGGCAGTCGCCGCTCCAGCCGCGAAAGCTCTTCGGAAGCGGCGATCTGCGTGGCGCGCTGAATGGCGGTCACGTTGCGCACCCGGCCGGAAGGATTTCCCAGCTGCTTGTGATACTCGTTAAAGCCTCCCTCGAACACCGCCACCAGGGGACTGGGCCGAAACTGTTCCGCGACCGTGGCCAAATCCTCCATGCGCGGCGCTTTGCGGAAAGCGCGCAGAAAGCGCCCGCTCTGGATTCGTGCCCGCCGGAGCACCATCCACTTGGAAAGGATGATGGCCCAGGAAATGATGCTGAACAGCAGCAAGATGACGAGCACTGCCTTGGCGACAGGCCCGCTTTGCGCGATCAGGTTGAGGATTTCTCCGCCTACAAAAAATGATGCCGGCCAGGTCGTTGTCATCAGGGAATGAAAAATTCTCTCCTTCGCGCACCGTAGCATAGCGGCCTGAGCCCGTCAACGATACTGCGGCACATCGCATCAGCTCCTGGCGACGGAATTTCATGCTATGCTTCGGCCAACTCACTGGCCCGGGAACCAAAAGGTGCTGCGCGAACTGCGCGTCGAAAATTACGCCGTTCTGGACAACGTGGAGGCGGAGTTCGGCCCGGGACTGAACCTGCTCACGGGCGAGACTGGCGCCGGGAAATCCCTTCTCATCGATGCGCTATCGCTCCTTCTGGGGGAAAAGTCTTCCAGCGAAATGGTGCGGCATGGCACGGAACGCACCGTGCTCTCCGCGGTGTTCGAAATCGGAGCGGGCCTCGCCGACGAAGTGCTGGCCGCCCACGGCCTGGATGGAGAGGGCGGGGAACTGATCCTGCGCCGCGAGATCGCCTCCTCCGGCAAAGGGCGCGTGTTCGTCAACAACCAGCCCGCTACGGTATCTGTGCTGCGGCAACTGGCCCCGCTGCTGGCAGCCGTGCATGCCCAGACTGAGTCCCTGCAATCCTTTGATGCCGCGGCCCGCCTCGGGCTGCTCGACACCTTTGCCGGCAGCGATCTTGCTCCGGCCTCCGAGGCGTTTCTGAAGTGGAAGGGCCTGGAGGAACGAATTGCCGAGTTGAACCGCGATGAACAAGACCGGCTGCGACTCCTCGACCTGTGGAAGTTTCAGCAGAGAGAAATCGATGGCGCGCATCTGCAGCCCGGCGAGAATGAACGACTGGAGAGCGAAAAGCGCATTCTGGCGAACGCGGAGCGGGTTCGCGCGGCGGCCTTGGGAGCGTACGACCTGCTCTACGAATCCCAGGGATCGGCAGCGGCTTCTTTGCGCGCCGCCGCCCGCCACGTGGAGGAGTTGGCGCGGCTGGACGCCTCCTGGCTGGACTCCATGGCAGCGCTGGAGTCGGCGCGCTTGAGCGCCGAGGACATCTCCGCTTCTCTGCGTGAGTACGCAGAACGCGCCAGCGGCTCGCCTGAGCGCCTGGCCGAGGTTGAAGATCGGCTGGCGCTGCTCGATCGCTTGAAACGAAAGTACGGAGCCTCCCTCGCCGAGGTGATGGCGTACGGCGAAGAGGTAACTCGCAAGTTGGAGGAAACGGAAAACCGCGACGAGTTGTTGCAGCGGCTTCGCGGCGAAAGGAAAGCGGCCTCCCAGGAATTTCTTTGCGTCGCGCACGGGCTTTCCGTGAAACGCACCGAGGCGGCCAGAAAGCTGGAAAAGCTGGTCGAAAAAGAAGTCGGCGAGCTGGCCATGAAAGCGCGTTTCCGCATTTCTGTGGAGGTGGGCGAAGAGGAATCCAGGTGGACAACCGACGGGATCGACCAGGTTTCCTATCTCATTTCCGCCAATCCCGGTGAACCGATGGGGCCGCTGGAGAAAATTGCCTCCGGGGGAGAACTGTCGCGAGTCCTCTTGGCGCTGAAGGCCACCATCGAAGCCGGTATGCCTGCCCGTGCAGGCGGCAAACCCGGCACGTCGCCGCGCACCCTGGTGTTTGACGAGATCGACACCGGAATCGGGGGACGGGCGGCTGAGGCCGTGGGACGCAAGCTCAAGACCCTGGCCCGCGGCCACCAGGTGTTATGCGTTACCCATTTGCCCCAGATCGCGTCTTTTGCGGACCACCACTTTGCCGTCGAGAAAAAAGAGGCGGGCGGACGGGTGCGGACACGCATTCGGCTGCTGGATGAGGCTGACCGCACCGAAGAACTGGCCCGGATGCTCAGCGGTGCACGACTGACGGAGACCTCGCGGAAACACGCCCAGCAATTGCTCAAGACCAACGCCTGACCGTTCGCTTCGGGGCTCTTCCGCTTAATGATATTTCCCGCAGGTTCTGTGGTTTACCTTGCCGGTTCCGCCTGCTCAGGATAGCATATGACTTTCCAGGGCAGCGCGAATCCGCGTATACTGGACGCCGACAACATGCCATCCCAAACGTCTGAAAAGACGCTGCTTCTGCTCAAACCCCGCGGATTCTGCGCGGGGGTGGTGCGCGCCATCGATATCGTCCGCATTGCGCTGGATGCATTCGGTCCGCCCATCTACGTGCGCAAGGAGATTGTGCACAACCGCTACGTGGTGGAGGATCTGGCCGCCAAGGGCGCCATTTTCGTGGATAGCGTGGCCGAGGTTCCCAACGGAGAACGCGTAATCTACAGCGCTCACGGGGTCTCGCCCGAAGTGCGCGATGCCAGCGAACGGCGCGGCCTGCGCGTGATTGACGCCACTTGCCCGCTGGTCACCAAGGTCCACGTGGAGGCGGTGAAATACGCCACCGAGAACTACACCATCATCCTTATCGGTCACCGCGACCATGACGAAGTCATTGGAACACTAGGCGAGGCGCCTTTGGTGACGCAGGTGGTGGGTACGCCCGAAGAGGTGGAAGACATCACAGTGCCCGACCCCAACCGGGTGGCGTACATCACGCAGACCACTCTGAGCCTGGATGAGACCCGGGACATCATTGATGCGTTGAAGAAGAGATTTCCGAATATTCTGGGCCCGCACGCGCAGGATATCTGTTACGCCACGGAGAACCGCCAGCTTGCGGTGAAGGAGGTGGCGGGCGCTGCAGACCTGCTCCTGGTGGTGGGCTCCGACAACAGTTCCAATTCCAACCGGCTGGTGGAAGTGGCCAGCCTGCTGGGCACGCGCGCGCACCTGATTGAGAATTATCGGGCCATCGATCCGGCGTGGCTGGGGGGGGCGCAGACGATTGCCCTCACGGCGGGGGCCTCCGCTCCCGAGTGCCTGGTGGAAGAAGTCGTGACCTTTCTCGCGAATACCGGCTTCACCAACGTGCGCGAGATCGAGGTGATGCCCGAAAACGTGCGCTTTGGGCTGCCTCCGGAGATCGTGCAAGCCATTGCCGCCGCGCCTGCCCCGGCGACCGCGGAGTAAGCCAGGAATGGAATCCCCCTCGTCTTCCCTGCGGCCGCCGGCTCCCATGTTGTTCGGCCGCATCGACGACATGATGAGTCGCGTGGCGGCTGCCACCGATGCTGCCCGCAAGTTTCTGCTCTCCATCCAGCACGAGGAGGGGTACTGGTGCGGCGAATTGCAGGCCGATACCACTCTGGAATCGGACTACATCCTGTTGCACGCCCTGCTGGGCACTGGAGACCCTTCGCGCATCGCCAAGGCGGCGTGTTACGTCCTCGAACACCAGAACGAAGATGGCGGATGGGGCATCTACCACGGCGGGCCTTCCAACGTCAGCGCCTCCGTCAAAGCCTATTTCGGCCTGAAGCTTGCAGGGTACCGGGCTGACCACCCAGCCCTGGAACGCGCCCGCCTGCGCATCCTGGCGCTGGGCGGGGTCACCGAGGTCAACACCTTCACCAAGATTTACCTGTGCTTCTTCGGGCAATACGACTACGATGCCGTGCCCGCCATTCCCCCGGAGATCGTGCTCTTTCCACGCTGGTTCTGGTTCAACATTTACGAAATCTCGTCCTGGTCCCGGGCCATCCTGGTGCCGCTCTCCATCGCCTACGCCAAGAAGCCCTTCAAGAAGATTCCCCGTGAACTGGGCGTCGACGAGTTGTTCCCCGAGGGCCGGGACCGGGCGCACATGCATCTCCGCTGGGACAAGAAGCCGGTCAGCTGGCGCAACTTTTTCCTGTTTCTCGACCGCATGACGCATTGGTTTGAGCGCGTCCATGTGCGGCCGCTTCGTTCCATTGCGATTCGACAGGCGGAAAAGTGGATGCTGAAACGCTTCGAAATGAGCGATGGGTTGGGCTCAATCTACCCGGCGATGATGAACTCCATTATCGCCCTGCGCTGCCTGGGATATTCCGTGGATGACCCGCAGTTTATCCGCGCCCTGGACGAGTTTGAGGCGCTGGGCATCGAAGAGGCCGAAACCTTTCGCATGCAGCCCTGCAAGTCTCCGGTTTGGGACACGGCCATCGCTGCCTATGCGCTGGGAGAGCACGGCGTGTCGCGGGATGACGCACGCATGGTGGCGGCCGCCGACTGGTTGCTGAAAAAGCAGGTGACGCACAAGGGCGACTGGGCGGTCAAGAACCCGAAAGCCGCCCCGGCAGGCTGGTATTTCGAGTTCAATAACGAGTTCTATCCGGATGTGGACGACACGGTGATGGTGATGCTGGCGTTGAGTCACGTCAATCATCCCAACGAGCGCTACCAGCATGAATCCGTCAGTCGCGCCCTGGACTGGGTGCTCTCCATGCAGTGCCGGGGAGGCGGATGGGCATCTTTTGATAAAGACAACGACAAGATGATGTTCCAGTACGTGCCTTTTGCCGACCACAATGCCATGCTCGATCCACCGACAGTGGACATCACGGGACGCGTGCTGGAAATGCTGGCTACGTACGGCTACGACCAGAACCACAGCGTCGTGCAGCGAGCGATTCGATTCATCCGCACGCAGCAGGAGCCGGATGGCAGCTGGTTTGGGCGCTGGGGCGTGAACTACGTGTACGGCACCATGCAGGTCTTGCGCGGGTTGGAGGCCGTGGGCGTGGACAACCACGAACCATATGTGCTGCAGGCTGCCGAGTGGCTGCGCATGGTGCAGAATTCCGATGGTGGTTGGGGCGAAACCTGCGGCTCGTACGACGATCCTGGCACTCGGGGAGTAGGTCCCAGCACGCCGTCACAGACGGCCTGGGCCGTGCTCGGCCTGTTGGCTGCCGGAGATACGCGCAGCGATTCCGTTCACCGCGGCATCGCCTATCTGCTGCGCACACAGAACAAAAATGGTTCCTGGAACGAGAAGGAATTCACCGGAACCGGCTTCCCGCGGGTGTTTTATCTGGCTTATCATCTCTACCGCAACTATTTTTCGCTGCTGGCGCTGACCACCTACGCTCAGGCATTGGCGGCACCGGGGGCGAGGCCGGGCGCGGCGGCAGGTCGTTCGTGCGCGGAGGGAGAGACTGAAACAGCCTGACGAAAGAATGGGACAGAGAACAACCCTATGAGATTTCCTCTTTCACTCACCACGGATCTGGCGCGGTACATCGTCGGCAAGAAATTCCGGGGCGTGGAGAAGTTCCCGCTGGTGATGATGCTGGAGCCGCTGCACGCCTGCAATCTGACGTGCACCGGCTGTGGCCGCATCCGGGAATACGAAAGCACCATCCGCGAGTTGGTGCCGGTGGAACAGTGCCTGGCGGCGGTGGACGAATGCGGCGCCCCCATCGTTTCCATCTGTGGCGGCGAGCCCATGATTTACAAGGACCTGGGCCGCTTGGTGGAGCAACTGCTGCAGCGCCGGAAGCACATTTACCTCTGCACCAACGGCATGTTTATCCGCAAGCGGATTCACGAGTTCCGCCCGTCGAGCCGCCTGTTTTTCAACGTGCACCTGGATGGGATGCGGCGTTCCCATGACCTGGCGGTGGAGCGCGACGGCGTCTTCGACGCAGCCATCGATGGCATCCGCTGCGCCAAGGAATACGGCTTTCAGGTGTGCACCAACACCACGGTCTTCATGGAAACCGACATGAACGAGATCGAGGCGATGTTCGAATACCTCAAGACTCTGGGAGTGGACGGCCACATGATCTCGCCCGGGTACTCCTACAGCGCGGTGCAGACCAAGGAGATTTTCCTGAACCGTGAGCACATCCGCGACAAGTTTCGCGAGATCAAACGCCTGGCCCGGCGCTTCCCCCTGAATGCTTCCCCCGTCTACGCGGAATTCCTGGCCGGAGAGCGCGAACTGATGTGCACGGCCTGGGGCAATCCGACCTACAACACCAAGGGTTGGAAGGGCCCCTGTTACCTGATGACAGACGCGCACCACTCCACCTTCAGCGACCTGATCGAAAAGACCCCGTGGGAGAAGTACGGGTATGGCCGGGATCCACGCTGCGAGGACTGCCTGGTGCATTGCGGATACGAAGCCAGCGCCGCCACCGGAAAGAACGCGCGTTTCGGAGACACCTGGAAGATGTTTTCCTGGTCGCTGTTTGGCTGATGTGCCCTATCGATTGCCGATTCCGTGAAGGTTTTTGTTACAGGCGCGACGGGTTTTGTGGGCAGCCACGTAGCGCAGACTCTTTCTCAACAGGGAGCTGAGTTGCGCCTTCTGGTGCGCCCGGGCAGTCGCACAAACAACATTGAAAGCCTGGCAGCCGAGCAGGTCCAGGGCGACCTGCGCGATCCAACGTCCCTGCGTTATGGCATGGACGGTTGCGATCTCGTTTTCCACGTGGCCGCGGACTATCGCCTTTGGATCCGCCAGCCGGCGCCCATGTACGAAGCCAACGTCGAAGGCACACGCAACGTCTTGCAGGCGGCGCGCGAAAAAGGTGTGCGGCGCGTTGTGATCACCTCCAGCGTGGCCACGATGGGAATACCTCCCAATGGCCGGCCGGGCGACGAGCAGACCGAGGTTCACCTTGCCGACATGATTGGCCACTACAAGCGCTCCAAGTTTCTGGCTGAGCAGGTTGCCTTGGAGGCTGCGCGAAAAGGGCAGAACGTGGTTGTGGTAAACCCCACGACCCCGGTCGGCGAGCAGGACATCAAACCCACTCCCACCGGCCGCATTGTGGTGGATTTTCTGCGGAGAAAGTTTCCCGCCTACGTGGAAACGGGCCTGAATCTGGTGGATGTTGCCGAGGTGGCACGCGGCCACTTGGCGGCGGCGGAGAAGGGTCGATCGGGCGAACGATACATTCTGGGAGGAGAGAATCTGACGTTAAAGCAGATCCTGGACCGGCTGGCGGAGATTACGGGATTGCCTTCTCCCAGGATCCGCCTGCCCTACGCCGTGGCATTGGCCACAGGCGCAGTCGATACTCTGGTGACGGGGGTTCTGCTGGGGCGTGAGCCGCGTGCCTCGCTCGATGCTGTGCGCATGGGGCGAAAAAAGATGTTTGTGACCTCGGCCAAGGCGGAGCGCGAACTGGGCTGGAAGGTCGTTGCCGTGGACGGCGCGCTGCGGCGCGCCGTGGAATGGTTCCAGGCGCATGGGTATGCCAACGCATAGAATCGCCATCGTCGCCGCCATGGAGCGCGAAGTTAGGCCCCTGATGAGGGCCTGGGCGACGACTTCGCTTGAGCATCAGGGACGGCGATTCCAGGCGCTGGCCAAAGAGCATGCGGTCCTGGTTCTGGGTGGCATCGGCCCAGTCGCCGCCGCAAACGCCGCAGAGGCGGTGCTGGCTCATTCAGGGGCCTCCTTGGTGGTCTCTGCGGGATTTGCCGGCGCCCTACACCCGGAAACCAACGTGGGCGACCTGGTCGTGCCTGAGGTGGTCGTGGACGCGGCCTCGGGCTTGCGGTACCCCACCAGCGGAGGCTCCGGCGCTTTGGTCAGCACGTGGGAGGTCTTAGGGCCGGCGGAAAAGATAGAACTGGCGGCCCGCTACCATGCCGTGGCCTTAGACATGGAGGCCGCCGCGGTGGCCGCGGTCGCCCGGGCGCGCGGTACAGAATTCTGCGCGGCCAAGACGATTTCCGATGAGCAGGGCTTTGCCATGCCGCCGGTAGGCCGGTTTGTAGACGCCGCGGGTCGATTCCAGACCGCGCGATTTCTGGCCCATGCCGCACTGCGGCCACGGCTTTGGACAAGCGTGGGTCAGCTGGCTGTCAACACGGCTCGGGCCTCGGAGATCCTGTGCGAAAGCCTGGAGGCGTTCATTGCAAATGGCCAATGGGCGGGTTTTACTTCCATCAAGGAAACGCTGCCGGCGAGGTCGCACGCAGAAGGGATGGCTGGAGGAAAATGACGGTCGCTTCACGACTCGCCGTTGCCGCCGATCGTGGCGTTGTTCCTGCCACTATGCGGGCGGCGGTCTATCGCGGGATCGACGACGTCCGCGTGGAGACGGTCCCGGTTCCGGAGATTGGCCCCGGGGAGTTGCTGATTCGGGTCCATACTTGCGGAATCTGCGGCACGGACCTGAAGAAGATTGCCATGGGCTCCCACTCCGCTCCGCGCATCTTTGGACACGAAACCGCGGGTACCGTGGCTGCGGTTGGAGGCGGGGTCAGGGGCTTCCGCAAAGGCGACCGTGTGATGGCTTTCCATCACATTCCCTGCGGCGAGTGCTTCTACTGCCAGCACAAAGTCTTTGCGCAGTGCCCGGTATATAAGAGAGTGGGAACCACTGCGGGGTTTGAGCCTTCCGGAGGTGGCTTTGCTCAGTACGTACGGGTGATGGATTGGATCGTCCAGCGTGGGGTGGTGCCGATTCCGGATGGGGTCTCGTTCGAGCAGGCCGCGTTTGTGGAGCCCGTCAACACCTGCATGAAGGGCATTGAGACCCTCCGCCTGAATCCGGGGGAGACGGTCCTGGTCATGGGACAGGGCCCGATTGGCATAATTCTGGCCCTTTTGGCCGCGAAGGAGGGTGTTTGTGTTATAAGTTCCGATTTGTTTGGCCAGAGGCTTACAATAGCCAAAGGCTTCGGGATACTGGAAACTGTGGATGCCTCACAGGCCGATCCCGGGGAAGTCGTGAAGATGCACACTGGGGGCCGGGGGGCGGATGCGGTGATTGTGGCCGCTGCTGGCAACGCTCTGATTCAGCGGGCCATGGACGCCGCGAGACCGGGCGGACGAGTGCTTCTTTTTGCGCAGACCGTGCACAGTGAAGCCTCCATTGATCCGGCCGGCATTTGCGTGGACGAAAAAACCCTCCTGGGATCGTATAGCGCCTCGGTAGGCCTGCAGGAGGAATCGGTCCGCTGGGTGATGGGAGGCGAGGTAAACCTTGTGCGTCTGATCTCGCACCGGTTTGCGCTGGAGGAGGCGGTGGCCGCTTTCAAGCTGGCTGCCCACGCGCAGCCAGGCTCCATGAAAATTGTGATTCAACCAGAGACGTCCGAGGAGGAAAGTTGAATTGAGCGGAAAGATGACCGCTGCCGTCCTCTACGGCAAAGAGGACGTGAAGATCGAAAGAGTGCCCATCCCCCACGTGGACGACGGGGAGATCCTGATTCGCGTCCAGGTGGCCCTCACCTGCGGCACCGATCTGAAGGTGTACCAGCGCGGATACCATGCGCGCATGATCGTCCCCCCGGCTCTGTTTGGCCACGAGCTGGCGGGAGTCGTCGACCAGGTAGGCCCAGGCGTAAAAAACTTCAGCAAAGGGATGCACGTGGTGGCGCTGAACTCGGCGCCCTGCCAGATGTGTTTCTACTGTTCCAAGCATCAGGAGAACCTGTGCGACAACTTGCTGTTCAATAACGGCGCCTACGCCGAATACATCAAGATTCCCAAGCGCATCGTGGAAAGCAACACGCTGGCGATTCCTCCTGGCGTCAGCTTTGAAGAAGCCGCCATGGTCGAGCCGCTGGCTTGCGTTCTGCGTGGCCTGCACGAAACCAACGTAGAGATCGGCGATACCGTCATCGTGATCGGCGGCGGCCCCATCGGACTGATGTTTGTCCAGGTGGCCAAGCTCACCGGTTGCAATGTGATAGCCGTAGTGAAGCGCGATTCGCAGGTAACCGCCGCGCGCCATTTTGGCGCCGACGAAGTCATTCAAGTGACCTCGGTGGCAGATCCGGTGGAAGCCGTGCGCGCGCTTTCCCCCGACCGCCGAGGGGCGGATGTAGTGATTGAGGCGGTTGGTCGCCCGCAGGCGTGGGAGTGGTCAGTGGACATGGCCCGCAAGGGTGGAACGGTGAATTTCTTTGGCGGTTGCGCCAGCGGCACTAAAGTGCAGTTGGACACCAACCGCCTGCACTATTCTGAGATTACCCTTAAGGCCACGTTCCATCACACGCCGGAGACCGTTCGCCGGGCCTTTGCGCTGATCGCCGAACGAAAGATTCGGGGCACGGACTACATTACCGGCGAGGCCCCACTCTCCCGGCTGCAGCAGGTACTGCGGCACATGTTGAACCGGAACGGCGACATTAAGACGGCCATTATTCCGGGGCACTAGCCTTGCCCCGCCTCGGCTAGCGGGACCCAGATCCATGTCCTCCAGTTCCAACTCCGGTGTCGGCCGCGTGGCGGGGGTTTGCGCGCGGGGTCCATCCGAAGCGGCTGGGTGGCACTCCCTGCCGCCGGAGTATGCTTTTCCGGCGCGCACGCCTTCCCTCGAAGAATCGCGCGCCTTCTGCGAACGGCTGGCACGCTCTCATTACGAGAATTTTTCAGTTGCCACGTGGTTCCTGCCACCACGTCTCCGGCCACACTTCTGCAGCATTTATGCCTATTGCCGGATCTCGGACGATTTGGGGGACGAAGTCGGGGATCCCGCAGCGTCGCTGCTGCTCCTCGACGAATGGGAAGCTGAACTGGGCGCCTGTTTCGCCGGGTCGCCGCGCCATCCAGTATTTGTCGCCCTGGCCGAGACTGTTTCCGCGTGTGACATCCCGCGCGAGCCGTTTTCCGATTTGCTGCGCGCCTTTCGCCAGGACCAGTTGGTTCAGCGCTACCAGACCTTTGACGATCTTTTGGGGTATTGTCGCTATTCCGCAAATCCGGTGGGGCGCCTGGTGCTTTTCGCTTGCGGATACCGTGACGCGGAGCGGCAGGAGCTCTCCGACCAAACCTGCACGGCCTTGCAGCTAGCCAACTTCTGGCAGGACGTAACCGTCGACCACGCCAAAGGGCGCATTTATGTGCCGCAGGAGGACCTGAGCCGCTTTGGTGTCGGAGAAGGGGACATTGCCTCGCGGAACTGTACGCCCGCGTTTCGCGACCTGATGCGCTTCGAGGTCGCACGGGCGCAGGAGTGGTTTGACCGCGGCCGGCCCCTCGCCAGCATGGTGGATAAAGAACTCTCCCTCGATATCGAGCTGTTTACACGCGGCGGCGAGGAGATTCTGCGGGCCATCGCGCGACAGAGATTCGATGTCTTGCGGCGTCGGCCGCAAATTTCCCGAACGCGCAAGTTGTGGCTGGTGGCGCGGGCCGCGCTGGGAAAGCTGCTGTGAACACGCAACTGGCAGCGGCGTACGCGGCGTGCCGCGGCATAGCCCGCGGGTCTGCCCGCAACTTCTACTATGCCTTCCTGATGCTTCCGCGGGAGAAGCGCAACGCCTTGTGTGCCATTTATTCCTTCATGCGCCACGCCGACGATATCGCCGACCACCCTACGCTGGCTCGCGAGGAGAAGTTGGCGCAACTGGCGGAGTGGCGGCGGAGTTTGCACAGTGTTTTGGCCGGAGATTCCACCGACGATCCCGTGCTCTTTGCCCTGGAAGATACGCAAAGGCGTTTCCAGGTTCCTCTGGAGCTCTACGATCAACTCATCGAGGGGACGATCATGGATGTGCCGCCGGAACCGGGCCAATTGGCTGGATCCGCAGCCTCAACAGAGACTGACCTTTGCCTGACGTTTGCAAGTTACGACGATCTTTATCGCTACTGCTATCACGTGGCGTCTGTGGTGGGTTTGGTGACCATCCGCATCTTCGGCTATCGCGACCCTGCAGCCGAGACACTGGCAGAGCGTTGCGGGGTCGCCTTCCAGCTAACCAACATCCTGCGCGACGTCAAGGAAGATGCCGCTATGAGACGCGTCTACCTTCCGCGCGAGGATATGGCTCTTTTCGGCCGTTCACCGGAGGAGCTCGCACCGGCATGCTTGAATAACGGGTTTGAGGCCAAGGCATTTCGCCCCGTTCTGCAGTTGCTGGCCGGCCGCGCCCGGCAGTGCTACCGTTCGGCCGACGAACTTCTTCCGCTGATTGACGAGGACTGCCAGCCAGCCTTGTGGGGATTGGTCGAGATCTACCGCCGCTTGCTTGCGCGCATCGAAGCCAGGGGATACGACGTGTTCACAGAAAGGATCCAGCTCGGCCGCTTCGAGAAGCTGACCATCCTCGCCCGTGGGATGCTGCACCGTTTGGTGGCATGACCGCTTCCGACAACAGACACGTCACGGTCGCGGTGGTGGGAGGAGGTCTGGCCGGGCTCTCCGCTGCTTGCGCCCTCGCCGATGCCGGTTTTCGCGTCACCTTGCTGGAGCGGCGACATTACCTTGGAGGACGCGCCTCCTCGTATGAGCACCCCGGCACCGGAGAGGTGGTGGACAACTGCCAGCATGTCCTGCTGGGGTGCTGCACAAACCTGATCGACTTCTATCACCGCACCGGTGTCGCCGATCGCATCCGGTGGTTCGATCGTCTCACGTTTCTGGAGCCGGGTGGGCGCGCTTCGTTTCTGGAGCCGGCGCCTTTGCCGGCGCCGTTGCACAACGTGCCGGCGTTCCTGCGTTTTGGCGCACTCGGCCTGGGCGCTAAACTGGCCATCGCGCGCGCCATGTTGTTGCTGCTGGAAGTCATGCCGCAGGACTCAAGCCAGAATTTTCTGGGATGGCTCAAGGACCACGGCCAAACGCCCCAGGCCATCGAGCGCTTCTGGAAAGTGGTTCTGGTCAGTGCGCTCAATGAGGATCTGGACCGTATTTCGGTCTACTACGCAGCCCAGGTGTTTCGCGAGTCTTTTCTCAAGTCCGCGGCGGCCGGACGCATGGGAGTGCCAACCGTTCCACTCACAGAACTGTACAGTGCGGGCTTGGTCTACCTGGGCGTCAGGGGAAGTACGGTGCGATTGCGTTGCGCGGTCGAAGCGGTGCACGCGGATCCGGCACAGGTTCGCCTGGCGGTGGCGGGGGAAGAACTGGCGGCAGACTACGCCATCCTCGCCGTGCCCTTCGACGTATTGGGCCGCATCGTTCCCGCGGATGAATCAGCTCAGCGGCTGCGTGAGCAGATTGCCCCGTTGGAGACCTCACCCATTACCGGGATCCATCTCTGGTTTGACCGCGAAATCACCGAGCTCGATCATGCCGTGCTATTGGACCGTACCATCCAGTGGATGTTTCACAAGTCGCGGCTGCTCGGTACGCATCGCAACGGGAGTGTCGGGCATCCCAACGGGGAACGTGGCAGCTACGTGGAGCTGGTGGTCAGCTCGTCCAAATCGCTGGTCCAGAAATCCCGGCAGGAGATCGTGGACCTGGCGATGTCGGAACTGTACGAATTCCTCCCCGCCGCACGCCAGGCCCAACTGGTGAAAGCAACGGTGATCAAGGAGATTCACGCCACGTTTTCGGCGCAGCCGTTGGTCGATTCTTTCCGCCCTTCATTCACAACGGCGTGGCCGCGCATCTTCCTGGCGGGTGATTGGACAGCCACCGGCTGGCCGGCCACCATGGAAGGGGCGGTGCGCAGCGGCTACCGCGCAGCGGAGGAGGTGGCCCGCCATGCTGGGCGGCCTGTGCGGTTGCTTGCACCGGACCTTCCACCTGCCGGGTTCATGCGCCTGTTCTCTTAGCAAGCAGGGGAATGGCGTGCCTAGGCGGACATAAGGGCCACCCCAAGGCAGATCAGGAGGGCGGCACTCCAGCGCCGGCGGTCGACGTTTTCATGCAGGAAAAACCTGGCCGCCACCGCTGTGGTGACAAAGGTAAGCGAAGCCGATGCCGGCGCCACCAGACTGACGTCAGCCCAGCTCAGCGCCACGAGCAGGCTGAAGAATGCGACCGTCATGGATGCCAGGCCAGCCAAAAACGCACCGCAACTCAGCACGCGCCCAAGCACATGAACCAGGCCACGCTGCCGTCGCAGCGCGCCCAGGTCTCCAATGGTTTTCATGGATCGTGAGAGCAGGATGTCACCCGCAGTCGAAAACACCACCACGGAGGCGATCATGGTCCACGTGTAGAGGGCAGTCACGGGTCGCTCCGCGGCGTTTGGGGATCTCGGGCAGGCGTGAGTTCCGGCCCCCCGGCGACGAGCCCCACGCCGGTGCTGACCAGCAGGATGCCAAGCCAGCGCGTCCAGGCCACGGTTTCATCGAGCAACCACACCGAAAGCAGCGCGATCACAACGTAGCCCAGCGCCGTGGCCGGCAGGACGTAGGAGAGGTCAGCCCAGGAAAGGGCGGTGAGATAGGCGGCAAAAAACCCAAGCAGCAGCACAATCCCCAGGACTACAAAGGGGCTGGTCACAGCGTTCAGGGCCTCCGTCCATCTTCCGAGGGAGATGGCCCCGATCTTCTTCATGCCGTGAGAAAGAGAAACCTCACCCAGAGAGGAGAACAAGACAATTGCGGTGAGGACTGAATACTTGCGCAGCGTCACGGGCCATTCTCAGGCTTTTACGGCCTGCGCCGGCTGGGCCGCTGACTGTTGCTTGCGCAGCTCCCGGGCATAACGGTTTCGCTGCGCGCGCAGCTTGAGGAACGCCTTGGCTTCCTTATACAGGCGCCGGCGCTCCACGCCGTCAAACGCCGCCTTCTTGACGATGCGGTAGATCGCCTTGGGGCGGAAGTAATACTCGTCATAGAAGCGGTGCACCATCTCCATGACGTAGTCGCGAGGCAGGCCGGGATATTCGATGTGCGCCAGTTGGTGGCCGCCTTCATCCACCATTTTCTGCTCGTTGACGATGAAGCCGTTGGCCTTGGCAAAGTCGTAGAGTTCCGTGCCCGGATACGCGTGCGCAATAGAGACCTGGATGGTTTCGCAGTCCAGCTCCTTGGCAAAGTCCATGGTGCGGCGGATGGTCTCCCGCGTCTCTCCGGGAAGCCCCAGAATGAAGTCACCGTGAATCACCAGGCCAAGCCTTTTGGCGTCACGCGTAAAGGCGCGGGCGCGCTCCACGGTGGCGCCCTTCTTGATGTTCTTCAGAATCTGCGGGTCGCCGGACTCGTAGCCCACAATCATGAGACGGCACCCGGCTTCCTTCATCGCCTTGAGCGTCTCGTAGTCGGTGGTGACGCGCGACGTGCAGGACCAGGTGAGTCCCAGCGGCTGCAGCTTCTTGCAGAGCTCAATGGTGCGCGCCTTCTGGATGTTGAAGGTGTCGTCATCAAAGAAGAATTCCTTCACCCAGGGCCAGTACTCTTTTGCCTGGGCCATTTCGCGGGCCACGGCGTCTGTGGAGCGCTGCCGCCAGGGGTGACCGCTCAGCGTCTGCGGCCACAAACAAAACGTACACTGGGCGGGACAGCCACGCGTGGTGTAGAGCGACACGAAGGGGTAGAGCAAGAAAGGTACGTTGTAGCGCCGCACATCCAGGTCTCGATAGTAGATATCGGTGACGTTGGGCAACTCGTCCAGGTCGGCCACCGAAGCCCGGTCAGGATTGTGCACGATGCCGCCGTTGCGGCGATAGGAGATCCCCGGGATCTCCTCCAGTGGCTTGCCCTGGGCAAATTCCACCACGGCGTAATCAAACTCGCGGCGAACAACAAAGTCGATCGCCCGGCACTCCTTCAGTGCCCGCTCCGGTTCCGTGGTGACCGGAGGACCGACAAAGGCGATCTTCAATTTGTGGTTGGCGGCCTTCATGGCCTCGGCCAGCTTGTGATCGCCCTGCCATCCCGGGGTGCTGGTGAACAGCACCAGGAACTCATAGTCCTTGCCGATTTCGATGGTTTCCTGCGCCGAAACGTGATGCGGCGGGGCGTCCAGAAGCCGGGACCCCTCCAGCATTCCCGCCGGATAGGCGAGCCAAACCGGGTACCAGTAGGACTCGATTTCGCGCGTGGCGGGCCATCGCGAACTGGCGCCTCCATCAAAATTTTCGAACGAGGGAGGATTGAGAAAAAGGGTTTTCAAGCTCATAGAAGTTAACAGGCTATAGTACCACTTTTGCCCTTGGAGCCCAGTTGGAAGCCAGGTTCACCGTCGCCCCTCCCGCTTTTGCGCCATCACCAGCCCGCGCGGGGTGGGCAGCAAGACGACTGAAATCAGACCCTCCTGTTCCAGCTTTCGGGCGGCCTCGCGCACCACTTTGTAGTGGCTGCCGGCATCGTGGATCAGAATGAGGCCGTATGGGTTCATTTTCGGCAAGAAGCGGCGCACTTCCTGGGATCGGATTTCGGGGTCGCTGTCGGAAAACAGCAGGTCGATGGATTCCGGAATAGAAGTCTCGAGGCTGGATTCGTTGCGATACTCGATCCAATCTTTCAGACCGGACGCGTCCATGCGCTCTTTGGCTTTGGCAAAGACCTTGGGGTCGTACTCGCAAGTAATGATCCTTCCCCGGCCATTCTCCCGCAGCCCCTCGGCCATCCAGATTGTGCTGATGCCGGTAAAAGTGCCGGTTTCCACGATCAGCTCTGGCTTCATTGTCATAACCAGGCACTTCAGGAACTCAAGCACCTCGACCTCGGCGGTCATGGTGTCAAACATCTTCCAGCGTTCCGGATGGGGACATTCAGCGGAAGCGGGCGTGTACTCGGACTGGGTGGCTTCGCCGTGGGTATCAATATGTCTCAAGATGCGGTGTTCTTCCTTTTCGGCAAGAAACTGGCGCACGCGCACGGCCACAAGCGCTGCTCCTGCGATCACCGCTGCGACCGACAACGTCACAGCGGATTGCGGAATGGCCGTTGTCGCAGCAAGGCGGCTCTTGAGAAACTCGAGTCCCAAGAATCCAACGCCGGCCAAGATGAGCCCTTCTGCCGTAACCAACCCAGTGGGACGCTGAAGTTGGATGGCGCGCCGCCCCTCCAGCCAGAGATAGCGGACGATGGAAAGAGCCAGCAGGATCTCCAGCCCGGCAAGAATCATTGCCCAGCGGCCGGAAGGGACCTCGGCAGCCCATTGAACCAGCCGAGCAGCTGCATACCCAAAAACCAGGGCCGGGGACGCCACATCGGAAAAAACCAGAAGCTCAGAGCGTGTAGGGGGCTGAGGGCGCCGTCTGAAGTCCCGGGCCGCCAGGAAGACGGCGGCCGCTATCCCGGCCACAAGAGCCGCACTCCCGCCCCACAGGGGACCGGAAAACAACGAAAGCGGGAAAAACAGCACGCAGTGAAGGCTCATCCGGCTTGCCGTGGTTATTTCATCGCCCAGTTTTCCAGCTCTCCCGTGGCGCGCAGAAGCTGCATCTGCACTCTCTGCAGCGCAAAGTCGGACTCCAGGAAGGCATTGTAGCGGTCATTTTCCGTGATGCGGGAGGCCTGTTCCTCGCGCAGACTGGCCGTGCCGGCCTCGACACGCGTTTGCAAGGCATCCACCTCCGCGCGCGCTAGCTGATATTCCAGCCGGGCAACCTCTCGGGCAGCATGCAACTGCCGCACCGCTCTCTGCAGGCGCAGGGTCTCCGATGTGACTTGCTGTTTCACTGCTTCCGCCTGCTGGCGTGCCATGACAGCTTCGGCGTCGGCCGCCTCGGCGCGCGCCCGCTGCGAAAAGTTGAGAAAAGGGAAGCGAATGGCCACGCCGAACGTGGCATTATGCCTCTGGAACTTCTGAAAAAAATCGTCATAGTTGTTGTGGCGACTGAACACGCTGTATTGCGCCACCAGGTCCAGTGCGGGATACAGGGCCTTGTGTTCCCCAGCGGCACGGAATTGCTGCGCTTCAGCGCGCGCATCGGCCAGGCTTACCAAGGGGCTGTTGGCGCGCGCCTGCGCGGCCAAGTTCTCGTCCTGGCGCACCTCCGGCAAGCCGGGAACGGACTCGCTGACAGTTTCAATCGATTCTGCGGGAAGGCCGGTCAGTTGCGCCAACCGGGTACGCAACACGTCCACCGATCCCTCGACCTCGGCCAGGCGCATGCGGACGCGTGCCGTTCCCAGCCGCGCCCGGGTACGCTCCATTTCGCTCTCCACGCCCGCCGCCACGCGCTCACCCACAATTTGCTCGACACGCATGCCGGCCGCCTCCTGACGCCGCAGTACGCTGAGCGTGGCTTGCAGGCTTTCCAGTTCCAGATAGGTGAGCGCGGTCTCCAGGATTACCTGGTCCCGACGATCCCGTTTCAGCGTGGTGGCGGCCTTCCAGTCGGTTTTGGCGGCGCGAATGAATTCCTTCTGGGACGGGTTGTAAAGGAACTGCTGGGAGTTAAAGTTGACCAGAGATGGCGCAGAGCCCTCGATGCTGAGCGGGAAGCCGAACGACGCCGCCAGTCCCGAGCCGACGACCATCTGGGGCAAGAAAAGGTTTTTGGCGGCACGGTAGGAGTGCTCAGCGCGTTCCTGATCAGCCTCCGCGAGGGCCATGGTGCTGCTGTGCTCCACTGCCAGAGCGACGGCCTGCCGAAATGGAAGTTGCTCTGCCGACGCTGAAGAATTGAGCCAGCCTAGCGCCAAAACTACTACCAAGGGCGCTCGCCACAGATACGATACCCGGCAATTCGATGGCTTCATGGTTTTGTCCTCACTTGTACGTTGAAAAGTGCTTGAATGTGTTTCAGGCTTGGAACCTTGCCCTCTGAGTGCCGCTGCGTTCCTTCCAGTATCCTGGCTACCGCCGCACGCGTTTGAGGGCCTTCTCCGCTTCCTCGTAATTCCCGGCCAGCGACAGGGCGGCCTCGTATTGCGTGGCTGCGCCGTCGCTGTCACCTTGCTTTTCCAGGATGGTTCCCAACAGATAGCGTGCCTGGAAGACCGGCGCCTCCGCCACGGGAGACTCAGAGTTCAAATAGCGGCGAAGCAGCTGCTCGGCAAGTGCAAAGTTGCGCCCGGCGACCAGGAGCAGGGAGGCTGCATCGACCAGAACATGTCCGTCCTTGCCGGTCATGGCTGCAACCGCCTTGTTGATCGCTGACTCCATCTCCGGGAGGCGTCCGCGATTGCGATAAAAAGAAGCCAGATTCAACCAGGCCCCCGCCTGCCCGCTCTTGCCCTGGGTCGCAGCGCGGTATTCCTTTTCGGCTTCGTCGTACTTCTTGTCCTTCTCCGCCAGGCGGGCCCGTACCCAGTGTGCTGCCGCGGTGTCCCGGCCGGCGAGCTGTTCGGCCTGGGCGCGGGCTTTGTCCTTGCCGCCGCCCATGATCCCCGGAGCTTCGATGTAGAATTCGGCCAGATCGGAACGGGCGGCAACGTTGGCTGCATCCAGCTCAACCGCTCGCTCGAACTCCGAGCGCACTTTTCCAGCCAGTCCAGCAGCCGTGAAGAAGTTTGAGTGACTGGCCTTCTCTCCGTAGGCCCGGCCCAGCCACATGTGATAGTTGCTGTTGTTCGGCTCCAGTGCAACGGCGCGTTCGGCGGCTTCCGCCGCCTTGCTCCAGTTTTTCAATGCCAGGTAGGCACGGGACTGCAGGTGGTAGGCCTCGGCGTCGCGGGAGCCGGATTCCAGGCGTGCCTGCAACGCCTTGAGGGCGTCATCCACGCGCCCGGCGGAGAGCATCTGCCGCACCGGTTCCAAGCTTGCCGCCGCCAGTTCGCCCCCCAAAGCCAATGTCAGCGCGGAAACCGTCAATGCGATGATCCAACCCCTCATCGTTCCACAACTCTCACCGGAAGAGCGTCTCGCAGCGCCGGAGAGCCCTCCGCCCCCAGAGCCACCTGCGCGTTTTCTTCCAACCCGCTGGCAATTTCGATGCGGCTCAGGCTGGAAATGGAAGTCTGAACCGCCCGCTTCTTGAGTTCCCCACCGACGATCTGGAAAACATACTGACTTCCGTTCTCCTGGTGGACAGCTTCGCGGGGTACGGTGAGCGCGTTCTCGTGGCGGGCCGTCGTGAGGACGACATTCACATTGACGTTGGGGAGTAACGCTCCGTCACTGTTGTCCACTTCGCAGATGACCTCACCGACGTTGCGCGTGCCCCGTGAGATGACGATGCTGGGAACACGTATGACTTTTCCTTCCCAGACACGCCGGGGCAGCGCATCCCAGCGCAGCGTAATCGGCTGGCCGGGGGCCAGCCGGCCTATCTCCGGTTCGTCCACAAAGGCGCGCACCTGCACACGGGAGAGATTGGCTACCTGTGCCAGCAGGTCGCCGGCCTGAACGTATGCACCCTGACGCACGGGCAGGGAATACACAGTGCCGTCAAACGGGGCGCGCACGTGTGAAGCTTCCAGAACTCGCAGGGCGGCCTCGTGGGCGGCACGAGCCTCCTGGGCCCGGGCCTGCGTGCGGGCTATCTCGGGTCGGGAGTAACGGGCGCCAAGCTTGCTCTCCTGCAGTTCGACGTCCGCCTGGGCGCGCTTCAGACGCGCTTCAGCCTGCTGCACTTCGGCTTGCGAGGCCGCATTGCGGGCCAGCAGTTTGCGCAACGCTTCGAGATTGTGCTGCGCGTCGGCCAATTCCGTCCGCGCCTTGGTGAGTGTAGCTTGCGTCGTCAGGACCTCTTCGCGCGTTCCACCGCTGTCCACCGCGCTCAGTTCGGCCTCCGCAGCGCGCAATTGGGCTCGGGCACGCGCCGCCTCGGCGCGCGCATCGGCGTCGTCGAGCTGCACCAGGAGTTGGCCCTGGCGCACCGCATCGCCTTCCTTGACCAGCACGCGGCGCACCGTGGTCGCAAGGGGAGCGCGTGCCTCGAAATTCTCCGCCGGTTCGACCTTGCCGTTGGTTGTGATGGTGTTGGCGATGGGCTCGCGCACCGCGGCGGCAGCCCGGACGGGGACCTTGGCGCCCCGCAAAGAAACGAACGCCGCCAGCAGCACAACGGCCACTACGGTTCCACCGACCGCCTGCAATAGCCGATTGTTCGACATTAGAGACACGTGCTCTCGATTCTCCTAAGCCGCTGCCTGCGCTACAGTTGGAGCCGGTTCAGTATAGCCAATCCCACGCCCACCGGTAGATTGTACGGCGGACCGAAGCACGGCTCCAGTGGCAGACGGGTGCCACCACTTGCGGCCTTTGTTTCGAATAGTTTCCGGGCCACTGATCCTGTTCTTGCGCTCTCTCTAAGCATTTGGATGCAAAGAACTCTCTTCATGGTCACGGGCAGAATTCGTGCCCCTGCAACTCTTCCGATTCTTGACCGCCAAAGTGGTGCCTATTCGCAACCTCGCGCTTGGCTAGGGCAAGTTCTCCGGATGATATAAATGCGTCGGGAGACATTCTGATGAAATTCGCCTTGCGCCTGCTCGCCGCTATCGCGGTGACGACACTGCTTTCTGCCGAGCAGCTCGTGGTCCTGAACAAGTCCGACCACGAGGCTGCTCTGGTCAACCCGGCTAACTTAGAAGTTACTGCCAAACTGCCTACCGGCAAGGGCCCGCATGAGGTGGCCATTTCGCCCGACGGGCGCTATGCCTACGTGGCCAACTATGGGAGCTTTTCCATTTTCCGGGACGGGAGTCCGCAAACCCCGGAGCGCGGTCGCACCATCACGGTGCTGGATTTGGAGGAGAGAAAAGTCAAGGCCACGTTTGATCTGGGCGAATTCCTGATGCCCCACGGCATCTGGGCCAGCAAGGATGGCTCGCGTCTCTGGGTCACCTGTGAAGGCTCCCAGGCGGTGCTGGAGGTTGACGCCGCGAGCGGAAAGATCCTGCAATCCTGGAAGACGGGCCAGCAAACCAGCCACATGGTTGTTCCCACGCGGGACGAATCGAAGCTCTACGTCGCCAATATTGGGTCAGGGAGCGTTACCGTGATTCACCGAACTTCGGGCAAGGTTTTTTCGCTTCCCACGGGCGCCGGGGCCGAGGGCATAGACGCTTCTCCGAACGGCAAAGAAGTGTGGGTTTCGAATCGCGGAGCAGGCACGGTTTCCATCGTCGACGTGGCCACGGACAAGATCGTGGCCAACCTGCCCAGTGGCGGGGATATGCCCATCCGCGTGAAGTTCACTCCGGACGGCAGGCAGGTCTGGGTGTCGAACGCGCGAAGCAATCGTGTCGCCGTGTTTGAGGCGGCGACGCGGCAGCTCCTGGGTCAAGTGGAAGTCGGCGCCGTGCCTGTGGGCATTCAGATGAGTCCGGATGGCGCCCGCGCCTTCGTGGCCAACACCAACGCCAACCAGGTGACGGTCATCGATGTCGCCTCGCGCAAAGTGGTGCGCTCCTTTACCACCGGTACGGAGCCCGACGGCATGGCCTGGGCGCGGTAACGGCAGCCGCACGGCGCGGAGTTGGCGGTGTGTACAATGAGGCCATGCCGCGCAAGCCGCGCTACACCGCCGATCACGCTCGCGCGGGCCTGAGCGCCCGCTTCCCGGAGATTGAGACCTGGCCCAACCAGTTTCCGGCGTATGAGATCGTGATTGACAGTCCCGAGTTCACCTCGGTCTGCCCCAAGACCGGCCTGCCGGATTTCGGTGTGCTGACCATCCGCTACATGCCCAAACGGCGCTGTCTGGAACTGAAGTCGCTCAAGGAGTACCTGCTCGCCTACCGGAATCTGGGAATTTTCCAGGAGAACATCGTGAACCGCGTTCTGCAGGACGTGGTGCGAGCGGCGCGGCCGGAATGGGCCGTGGTTACCGGAGCGTTCCGTCCCCGCGGCGGCATCGCCACGACCGTCGAGGCTTCCTGGCCCCGTTCTCGCAAGCGGCGATAGGCCCTTCTTCGAAGTCTTGGAGGCGTCCACGAGCCCTAAAATACCCGTGCTATAGTGGCCGCGCCGATCATGACCGCCGAACCCCCTACGCCATCGGTGCCGGCCAGGAACGATTCCAGGAACATTTTCGGCTGGTGCATGTACGACTGGGCCAACTCGGCCTACATCACCACCACCATTGGGTTGCTTCCCATTTATTTCGCGACGGTGGTAGTGGGCGCGGAAGGGCTGCTTTGGCGCGGCACCCGCTATGAGGCCGACACCGTTTGGGCCTTTCTGGTGGGCGCAGCGGATTTTCTCGCCTTTTTGTGCGCGCCAGTGCTGGGCGCGATTGCCGATTTTTCTGCCACCAAGAAGAGGTTCCTGCTCTTCTTCGCGTACCTCGGCGCGCTGTTCACGCTGCTGTTGTTTTTCTCGCAGTCGGGCGACGTGTACCGCACCATGGCCTTTTTTGCCATTGCCCAACTGGGGTTCATCAACGCCAATGTTGTGTATGACGCCTTTCTTCCGGAGATAGCCAGCGAAGACAAGATGGACTGGATCTCGGGCAAGGGATACTCCTACGGCTATGTGGGAGGAGGCATTCAGTTCGGACTGGCGCTGGCTCTGGTGGCCGGACACGATGTGGTCGGCATCTCCCAGCAACTGGCGGTTCGCCTGGGAATTGCCAGCTCGGGAGTGTGGTGGGCGGCCTTCACGCTGTTTACGGCGCGTTATCTTCGAGAAGCGCCGTCGACCGCCACGCTGCCGGATCGTTTTCGCAACTGGCCCGTTTGGTTGGCTTATCCTGCCGTGGGACTGTCACGCACCTGGCGCACCACGTTGCGCGTCGGCCGCTTCCGCCACCTGGTTCTTTTTCTGCTGGCGTTCATGCTGTACAACGACGGCATTCAAACCGTGATTGCCATGGCCACGACGTACGGCACGGTGGAGTTGGGCCTGCCGGCCTGGGCGTTGATGTTGACTCTGCTGATCATCCAGGGCGTGGCTACATTGGGAGCCATCGCCTTTAGCCGCCTGGCGGCGCTGCTGGGCACTCGCCAGACCATCATGGTTACGCTGGTGCTCTGGACGGGGGTTGTTATCTACGCCTATTTCATCCAAACGATCACAGAGTTTTTTGCATTGGGAATGGTGGTGGGTGTGGTACTCGGCGGCTCCCAGGCCCTCAGTCGCTCTTTCTACAGTTCCATGATTCCCCAGGGAGCCAGCGCCGAGTTTTTTGGCTTTTACACGGTGTTTAGCAAGTTCTCCTCGATCTGGGGTCCGCTGGTTTTCGCCGTCATCCGCCACACCGTGGGGTCCTCGCGTTTGGCAATCATTTCGCTCGTAGTGTTTTTTGTGGCCGGGCTTGCCTTGCTGGCATTCGTGGATGAAGCCAAGGCGCGCGAGGCTCGTCTCGCGGGAGCATTCTAGGCGAGGAAGGTACACCATGGCCGTCTTTCATTGGGTGCTCGGGCTGCTGCTGGGAGCGGTGTGGCTACATCGCCTGCTCGACACGGCCCTGGGCATGCGGCGCGTAGCCGACATCTCCCGGCCGGAGTGGGATTGCCTCCCCCCCGGTGGAAACTGGCCCAGCGTCAGCATCATCGTTCCGGCACGCAACGAGGAGGAGCACATCGAGGAGGCGCTCTCCTCCAAGCTGCGACTGGAGTATGACAACTACGAGGTCCTCGCCGTCAACGACCGGTCAGGAGATTCGACGGGCGCGATTCTCGATCGCGTCGCTGCCCGCAAGAGCGGAGACGACAAACCGCGCTTGAGGGTTTTGCACGTCTCCCAACTGCCGGCAGGATGGCTGGGCAAGAACCACGCCATGTGGCAGGCGGCAAAATCAGCTACCGGCGACTGGCTCCTGTTTACCGACGCCGACGTCCACTTTCGTGCCGACGCCTTGCGGCGCGCCGTGGCCTACGCCGAAGCAAACAGCGCCGATCACCTGGTGCTTTTTCCCACGCTCATCATGCACACCATGGGCGAGCGCATGATGATTGCATTCTTCCATTCGCTCTTCATTTTCGGGCACCGGCCATGGAAAGTGGATGACCCCAAAACACGCGATCACATGGGCGTGGGCGCCTTCAACATGGTGCGGCGCAGCGTGTACCAGTCCATCGGAACCCACGAGGCCATCCGCCTCGAAATTATTGATGACATGAAACTGGGCAAGCTCGTGAAGGACAAGGGATTCGCCCAGCGCAACGTAGTGGGCCGCGGCCTGATTCGCCTGCGCTGGGCCCGGGGCGCAACGGGAGTGATCGAAAACCTCACCAAGAACATGTTCGCGCTGATGCTGTTCCGCTGGCCCCGCACGCTCGGCGCCGCCGTCCTGCTGCTATTGCTCAACGTGGGGCCGTTTCTGGGAGTCGCGTTCGCTCCGGGGTGGACGCGCGTGGGCCACGGCCTGGCGGTGGCTGCCATCGCCGCTTTGTACGCGCGCATGGCCCCGCCGCTGGGAATTTCTTCCTGGTACTTTTTGGTGCACCCAGCCAGTGGCTCTCTATTTGCGTTTACGCTCTTGCGCTCCGCGGTTCACGCGCTGCGGCACGGCGGCGTGGTCTGGCGGGGCACGAAATATCCGCTGGACGTACTGCGCAAGGGAACTTCGTAGAAGCAGCCTAGTTTTTCGGGTCTTTTTCTTCCTCGGCGGGATCCGCGGGCTGAGGGTCGTGTGTCAGAGTGGTGCTGGAGCGTGCCGTGGCGCGCTTGGGCTTTTGCTCTCCCGGAACGTAGGGCGCCTTGGCGCGGTATCGTCCGCGCCTGCTGACGTCATAGGTCTTGGGCGCCGGTGGCAGCTTGGCCGCTTCCCCGCGCAATTGCCGCGACTCTCGCAGGATGATCTCCGCCCGGCCATGGTAACTGCGAATCTTGCCGAAAATCTCGATGGTTCGACCCGCCAGTTGGCGCACGTCGCCAACGTCTTTGAGGTTTTTGGCAAACACCACAACGCTAAACGGGCAAGTCTTGTAATCGTCGCAGAAATTCAGGAACCAGGTTCCACTCTGGCTTTCGGTCACGCCAACTACGGTGCCGCGCACACAAGTCTCGTCGCCGATTTTCTGGGGTGCTTCTTCAAACGGGATGCATTTGGCCTGGGCAGACCCGCACGCCGCCAGCAGGAGAAAGAGAAACAGAACTTGTCCGGATCGGATCACGGTACCCTTCGAGAAACAGAACAAGACAAGACAGCGCCCAGTGGCAGTTTAGTACAAGCAGAGGCAAAGAAAAAACTGGAAATGAGGCGCAGGGCCATTCCGCCAATGGTCCGCAACGCGAAATGCGGAGAAACGACCGCAGGGACCGTTCTGCGACGGGCGAACAGTCCCCAGAACATGCAGTCGGATGCAGCGCTATTTTGCAAAAGCCTGGATCGCCGTGGCCTCGTCATCCTTGATGTCGAACACGGTGTAGAGCTTGGTGATCTGGAGCAGGTCATGCACCTTTTTGGTCAGGTTCAGCAGTTTCAGTTCGCCGCCCCCGTTGCGTACCGTGGTGTAGGCGCTCACCAGTTCTCCGATGCCGGAGCTGTCGATGTAGGTCACATCGCCCAGGTTCAGCAGGATCTTCTTGTTGCCCTTGGTGATCAGGTCGCGGATGGTGTCACGAAGAACCACGCTCCCTTCGCCGAGCGTGATTCGCCCGCTGAAATCCACTACGGTCACGCCATCGACCTGCCGCGTGCTGGCTTTCATTGTCACTTGGAATCCTCCTCCGGTTGCCCCAGCGGGGCGCCCACGTTTTTCACTAAAGTGATTTCGGTTCCGGGCTCCAGGTCCCGAAACTTGACTTCGTCCATGAAGGATCGGATCAAGAAGATGCCTCGCCCCGATGTCTTCAGAAGATTTTCCGGCGCCAGCGGGTCCGGCACAGAATCGGGATCCAGCCCGTTACCCTGGTCCGCGATGCGGATCACTAGCTTGTCGCCCGTACTCTCGTAGGTTACATTTACCTTTTTCTTGGGGTCGTATGCGTTGCCGTGGAGGACGGCGTTCACCGCCGCCTCCCGTACCGCCATGGCAATGCGCAGACACTCCTCCTCGTCGAAGCCGGCCTTGGCCGCTATCTGCTCAGCCGCCTGCTCCGCCTTGTTTACGCTGTCCAGGGTTGAATCCAGCGTGTATGAGAACCGGTCTCCGGTCATCTGTTGAATATGAATTCTCGCGATCCCTGACTTTTCACGACGAAGCGCCGGCTTGCCTAGAGGCGGACTCACCGGACAGGCGGCTCCTTCGCGAATCTGGTAGTTTGCCTTTCGCCCTCGAAATTGTCAACGCATTCCCTGACCGCTTATCCACCCCTTCGGCCTCGTCCCGAAACCACAGTTTCTGGAGGTGTGCTGCGGGCGACCTGCTTCATGTATTCTCACTTGCGATATGAGTCTCGCACTGTCCCAACTTCTGGGTGCACCTGTTCTCGATTCCAGTGGATCCGAGGCTGGCCGCGTGCAGGAAGTGGCTGTTTCTCCCCAGGAACATTCGGCGCGCGTGGCAGGCCTGGTGGTAGCCCGGGGAAGCGATCAGTGCCTGGTTCCTCATGAGGCCATCATCGCTCTCTCCGGGCGCGGGGCGCGCGTAACCACCGCGGCCGCAGAATGGCCGCCTTTCACCGGTGGCGAGGGCATGCTGCTGCTGGAGCGCGATTTGCTCGACCAGCAGATCATCGACGTGCATGGGCGCAAAGTGGTGCGCGTGAACGACGTCGATTTGCAGCAGGAATTCGTCAACAACACGGTCACTTTCCGCGTCTTTGAAGTAGACGTGGGGACGCGGGGAGCCGTGCGCCGCCTGTTGAAGGGCGTGGTGCCGGCGCGGGCCCTGGAAGCGCTCCTGGTGCGCATACCCCCCCGCGTCATCCCCTGGGAGTTCGTGGATTTGATCGAGACCGATCCCGCACGCCGGGTGAAGCTGCGAATCGCCCACGAACGCCTGGCCAAGCTTCACCCCGCCGACATAGCGGACATCATCGAAGAGCTCTCGCCGGCGGAACGTGAGGCCGTGTTCGAAACCCTGAACGAGGAAGTCGCAGCCGAAGCCCTGGAAGAGATTGAGCCCAAGCTGCAAGTTTCCATCGTTGAGTCCCTGGATTCGGACCGTGCGGCCGACATCGTCGAGGAAATGGACCCCGACGCCGCTGCGGATCTGCTCGCCGACCTTTCTGAGGAGACCAGCGAGGAAATCCTTGAGGAAATGGCGCCTGAGGAACGCGAGGAGGTCAGCGAGCTGCTGGAGTTTGAAGAGCACACGGCTGCAGGCCGTATGACCACCGACTACATCGCCGTGGCCCCGGACGCAACCGTGGCGGACGCCGTGCGCGCCTTGCGCGAGTTTGAAGGGGGAATTGAGTCTCTCAGCACCATTTTCCTGGTGGATACGGCCGAAAAGCTGCGCGCTGCCGTGCCCCTGGCGCGCCTGGTTCTTGCCCCTGAGAACACCCTTCTTTCCACCCTGGCCGGAGAGCCCCTGGTCTCCTGCCTCGCCGATGCATCCGAAAAGGACGCTGTTGATCTGTTCGACAAATACAACCTGTTGACCCTGCCTGTCCTGGATGAGAATGGAAAACTCGTCGGCGTGATCACCGCAGATGACATCATCAGCCTGTTACGCAGCAAGCTCTAAGACCCGCCGGGCGATGTCCGATCGGTCCTGATTGCTGGATTTTCCTTCTGGCATGAATCTGAGCCGCGCATTTATGCTGTCAAGCGGCTTCCCCGAACCGGCAGGCACAATACCGGAAACTGAACATGCGATGGCTCAAGCTCTGGAAGACCCGGATCCTGCTTTTCTTTGCGGTCGTCGGTCCGGGGTTCATCACCGCCAACGTGGACAACGATGCCGGCGGCATCTACACGTATTCGTTTGCCGGCGCGCGCTTCGGGTATTCGCTGCTGTGGACCATCGTTCCCATGATCATCGCGCTGGTCGTCGTGCAGGAGATGGCGGCGCGCATGGGAGCGGTCACCGGCAAAGGTCTCAGTGACCTGATCCGCGAAGAGTTCGGCCTGCGCACCCCTTTCCTGATGATGCTGACGCTGGTGGCCACCAACTTCGGCAACGTCGTG
>CAYRII010000006.1:0-28761 GCA_964424245.1 uncultured Terriglobales bacterium
CGGCCTCCTGGAGGAAGAACTGGCGACGCCGCGCCAGCGTGGGGTCGTCAAAGCGCGCGGCCTTGATCTCGCGCAGGAAGCGGGGCTCAGTGAGCACCGCGCGGATCTTCTGCCGGATGGGCACGGTGGACAGCTTGTCGTTGCCCAGGGTCATCTCCCGGTCGGTGCGCCAGAACTCGGCCCACAGCTCTTCGAGCTGCTCTTCCTTTTCTGTGAGCCGGGTTTCCAGCGAACTCTGCGCGGCCGCGGGGACAGGCAGCAGCAAGGCCGCGATCAACAGAAGGGCGGGAACAGCCTTAAGCATGGGATTCTTACACCTGCGCGGAAGCGACTCGCGATCAACAGCCGGAAGCCTGGATGCAGGTGCACGCCCGCAAGGCCCGAGGTTGCTCACTTGCCCGGAACCTCATAAAGCTTTGTGCCGTTCTCAAAGCCGACCAAAACTGTTCGACCGTCCGGGCTGAAGGCAACGATGTGAAGAGCGTCCTCGCCTAGGAGCGTGGCTTTCAGCTTCCCCGTGGCCGCATCCCAAAGCTTGGCAGTGCCGTCTACGCAGGCCGTGGCCACGAGCTTTCCGTCGGGGCTGAAGGCAACAGCCATCACTTGGTTCTTTTTGTTCTTGGGCGCTTCGTGCGGCAGCGCAGCTCGGACCCTCCCCGTGGCCACATTCAGCAGGTAGCCTGAGTGTGCGCCGCCGGTGGCCACGGTGTTGCTATCGGGACTGAAGGCGAAGCGGCCGACGTCCTGAGGATAGCCCCGCTCATCCTCATGGCTGATCTCGAGCGCCTTCCTGAGGATTCCCGTTTTGGCGTCAAACAACATTACCTTATTCATGGCGCCGCCGCCGGAAGTCGCCAAAAACCTTCCGTCGGGGCTGTAGGTAATGACGCCCTTCCCTCTGTACTTGGAAACTTCGAGCGTCGCCTTGACGTTCCCCGAGGCGGGATCCACCAGCTTGACCAAGGCCTCGGTGTAGTCTTGCGCCGCGGCAACCACACTGCCATCCAGGCTCCAGGCCACCGACCTGATCTCGCCGCTTCTTAAGTCCGCCGTGGTCTTCACCTTCCCGGTTTCCGGGTCCCAAAACTTCAACTCACCCCCCTGGGCGCCGCTGGCCATGGTCTTGCCGTCGGGGCTCATGGCGAGAGAATAGATAGAGCCTATATGAAAATCCGGCCGCTCTGAGGAGTCATACTTCAGATTCATCTGCATCTCGCCGGTCTCAAGATCCCACAGTTCAGCCGCGTTGCCGTTGCTTAACCAAACGGTCTTGCCGTCGTGACTGAAGGCGATTCCAAACGTGCGAATGCCCGGGCTGATGACGGCGCGCGGCTGGATCTCTTGTCCGGTCTCCGCCGCGGCTTTGATCTGTGCCCAGGCCGGAACGGTCGAGCACGCCAACGCGACGACCAGACTCAGGTAGAAAACTGTCCTCTTCATGATCTGCTTTTTCATGTCGGGCTCCTCTCCCGCTCTGAAGACGGCGAAGCCCCAGCTAGCTCATTTTCCCGGGACGTCAAAAAGCTTTGTGCTGTCCGTCGCGCCGACCAAGACGGTGCGCCCATCCGGGCTGAAGGCGACCATGCGAAAGTAGGGACGCTCGCCTTTGAGAGTGGCTTTCAGCTTTCCCGTGGTCGCGTCCCAAAGCTTGGCGGTGCCGTCCATGCAGGCCGTGGCCACGAGCTTGCCGTCAGGGCTGAACGCAACGCCTACCACATGGTCCTCCTGGTTTTCGCGCGCCTCGTGGGGCAGTCGGGCTCGGACCCGCCCCGTAGCCACATCCAGCAGGTAGCCCGTGAAGGCGCCGCCGGTCGCCAGGGTCTTGCTATCGGGACTAAAAGCGATGACCTCGGCATCCTGATAGCCGCGCCCGGGCGTACGCTCAGGGATTTCCAGTACTTTCCTGGGGATTCCGGTTTTGGCATCAAACAACCTTACTTTGTTCCCGCCGCGGTAAGTCGCCAAGAGCTTTCCGTCGGGGCTGTAGGTGATGGCGCGGAGCCCGGACTGATTGAAGGCTTCGATCGTCCCCGTGACCTTCCCGGAGGCGGGGTCAATGAGATGGACGAGCGAGTCGTAGAACCCCGCCGCGGCAACCACACTGCCATCCGGCTTCCAGGAAACGGATTTGATCCCGCCCCTTTCCAGTTTCGTAGTGCTCTTTACCTGCCCCGTTTCCGGGTCCCAAATCTTCACGACGCTATATTGTCCACCGCCTGGTCCACCGCTGGCCATGGTCTTGCCGTCAGGGCTCATGGCGAGAGACTCGATACCGAGGATGTGCCAGTCCGGACGCTCCTCGGAGTGGTATTCCAGCGCCATCTTCGCCTCGCCGGTTTCCAGGTCCCACAATGTGGCCTTGTTTCCTTCCGTCAGCCAGACCGTTTTCCCGTCATGGGTGAAAGCAATCCCCCACGTGTCAGCGTTTGGGGCGATGCTGGCCCGGGGCTGGAGCACCTGCCCGGTTTCGGCCGCGGCTTTGAACTGCGCCCAGGCTGGAAGGATCGAGAACACTAACGCGACCACCACACCCAGCACCGGAGCTGTCCGGTTCATCTGTTTTTTCATGTTCGACTCCTCTCCCGTCCCAGATGGACAGATTAGAACACAAACCCGAGGACCGCCTCCCAGGTTGCAAGGAAGGATTGTAGATTGCTGTTTCTTCGCCAACATGGAATTTCGCGACCAGCCCGGCTTTCGGGTACTTAAGTCATCTTGCGCGGGCTGGGTTTCGTGCTAGGATTGTGAACCATGGAGCTGACCACGATCGAAATCATGCGCCTGATGGCCGTGTTCATAGCCATCATGGTGATGTTCGACGGCATGGACGCGGTGGAGGCCTTGGAGCGTCCGCCGGCCGAATCTTTCGCCGACTCGCGCTAGATCCCTCCTCAAGCGCTGCTGCCTTCCGCTGTTGGCTAATTGGGCGGCGGTCCACCCGCGGCTGCTGCCGGCTTCTCGAACAACTTGGGATCGACCTCCGGGTTCAACTGGACTTCGCCGGCCTGCGTCCAGCCTCCCTCCTGACCGTTAATCTGCATGGTGCTGCGGAAGGGCATGGTCAGGCCGTCCACCGTCTTCCACTCGGAGAAATCCTGCACAATCTCCTCCGGTCCGGCCATCCCCATGGACTGATAAGAGGCACGCAGCACGTGCCCGGTTGCGGGATCCACGTACCAGCTCAGGGAAGAGCCGTCGGCGTCGATTTCCAGGATGTGCGCGTCACGCCGTAGCGGCGCTCGGCGGGCTGGTAGGGATCCGTGGGCCGTGCCGATGGCGATTTCCTCGTCCGGCTGGACCTGCCGCAGGTCGCGGCGCAGCAGCCAGGCGGCGTTCTGCTTGGCGAAGATCTGGCGCTCAAAGTCGCGGCCCTCGCGCAGTTCCAGAAACTCGTGCGTGTAGCGCGCATAGCAGTAATAACAGCCGAATTCGCAGCCGCGGTAGGGGTTGATGGTCCAGCGAAAGGGCAGGCGCGGCGCATCGCAGCGGTTCAGCACCGAGCGCACGGGTAGGGAGCGGTACTCCCTCGCCCACGCTGGCGGCCTCGGCGGCCATGCGGGCAATGCCCACCAGGCGCGGCGCGGAGGGCGCGAAAGGGAGCAGCAAGCAGGAGTCATCAGCGGCCATAGTTTCGCCTTTTGTTCGCCTATAAACATAACCTTGGCGAAGCTCCTAGTCAAGCGGCGGGGAAATTCTGTTAACATGTGTATCCATTCATATGTCAAATGCATCCTATTAATGAAGGCGGAACCATGAACTTCAGGCTCTACCGTGAATTTTTCCGAGCTGTGGCCAATCCCACGCGCTTTGCCATCGTCGAGCTGCTTCGTGACCGGCCGAACCACGTCAATGAGATGGCCGAAAAGCTGGGTTTCGAGCAGAGCCGAATCTCCCACAACCTGGCCTGTTTGCTCAACTGCGGCTTCGTGGAATGGGAATGGAGCGGCAAGAACAAGGTCTACAAGCTCAACCCGAGCCTGGTCCCTGTGCTCGAAGGCATCGAGAAGCACCTGTGCAGCTATGCACCCGCGCTCGAAAACTGCCGCGTACTGGATGCCGAAACGCGACGTGCCCCGTCGCCAACCCGAGCGCGTGTGACCCGGCGGCGTCCGATCCGGGACTTGACGAAGAAAGGGGGAACTAACTCATGAGGGACCGTACTTTCGTAGGAGCTTCGATCGTGGCGGCGGTGGCCTCCAGCCTCTGCTGCGTTCTGCCCATCATTTTCGCGCTCACCGGGGCCGGGGTGTTAGGCGCCTCGGCGTTTTTTGCCGAATGGCGGCCGTATTTTCTAAGCGTGACCTTCGCTTTCCTAAGCGCAGGCTTTTACATGGCCTATCGCAGGCCGCGCGAGACCTGTGAGCCCGGCGCGGCCTGTGCTCGGCCCGCCGTCAATCGCTCCGGCCGCATCGGCCTTTGGGTCGCCACGACCGTTGTGCTTGTGTTCGCAACCTTTCCCTATTATTCGGAAGCCGTGGCTAATCTCGCTTTTTCCATGAAAGGAAGACCGCCCGCTGCGTCACAGACGGCCCCCGGGGTCGTGCGGGTCAGCTTCGCGGTAGAAGGCATGTATTGTCCCGCTTGCGCCAAAGCGGTGGAGAGCAAACTCAAGACCGTGCCCGGCGTGCGCCAGGCCACGGTTTCGTACGAGAGGGGGAGAGCAGAGGTCGAGTATGACGACACCAAGGTTTCCGTCGAACAACTGGTGCAAGCTGTTCAAGCCACCGGTTACCGCGCCCGGCCGAGGTAGTTCCGCGCGGAATTTGCTTTCAGCGATGAGGAGACTTACCGCAATGAAAACTCTGGCGTTTTCTGTCGTTCTGTTTCTGCTCGCGGGCACAGCGGTGGCAAAGGAAGCCACCGCGAACATCCGCGTCACCGGCATGACGTGCGGCGCGTGCGCTGCGGGCGTCAAGTGGACCCTGCAGCAGACCAAGGGCGTAAAGAGCGCCACCGTGAGTCTGGAGAAAAAGCAGGCCACAGTCGTTTACGAAGACACGCAGGTAACCGAAGAGCAGCTTCGCGAAGCCATTAATACCAAGACCGGCTTCAAGGCCGAACCAGCGGAGAAAAAGGAGAAGAAGTAAATGTCCTCCACCTGCTGCTCAACGGACGAGGGCGGAGCCTGCGCCCTTCCGACCGCCAAGCCCGGCTTTTGTCCCGCGTGCGTTGCGAAAGGCAGGGCGGTTGCCACCTTGACGGTCAAGAGCCTGGTGCGCGACCACGCGCGCGTGCCCGCCGATGCGTCCTTCTCCTTCTGTCGTACGCCCGAGTGTGATGTCGTGTACTTCTCTGACGCCGCGCTCTTCTACAAGCAGGACGTCAAGGTGCGCGTCGGTCTCAAGGAAACCGAAGAGCCCGTTCCCCTCTGCTACTGCTTCGACTACTCGCGCGCTGATATCCGCCGGGACGTTGAGGAAACCGGAAACACAGAGATCCCGGCACGCATCAAAGCGGAGGTGCAAGGAGGCTTCTGCGCCTGCGAGGTCAAGAACCCCGCCGGAGTCTGCTGCCTCGGTGCCATCACGCGCGCCGTACAGCAAGCCACGAGCTCTCTGAGTACCCGAAGCGGCTGATCGTGGTTGCATTCTGAATCATTTTGCGCTCCGGTCACGAAAGCACTCCGCGTTCCCCGCCAGGCACAAAAATGCCGGCAGCGTGGCGGGCTCCCGGCATGGGAAAAATCTAGTTGGAAGGTGGCGCGGGGGCCGGTGGCTTCTCGAACTGCTTGGGATCGACCTCCGGGTTCAACTGGACTTCGCCGGCCTGCATCCAGCCTCCCTCCTGACCGTTAATCTGCATGGTGCTGCGGAAGGGCATGGTCAGGCCGTCCACCGTCTTCCACTCGGAGAAATCCTGCACAATCTCCTCCGGTCCGGCCATCCCCATGGACTGATAAGAGGCACGCAGCACGTGCCCGGTTGCGGGATCCACGTACCAGCTCAGGGAAGAGCCGTCGGCGTCGATTTCCAGGATCTGCGCGTCCACCTCTCCGATCTTTTCCGAGCCGACCACGGTGAAGATGTACTTGGGATTGTCGGCCTGCTGGGCCACGATGAGCATGTCGCGCTTCACGGCCTTGACGAATTCTTCCCGCTGCGCGGCAGGAAGGTCCCGGGTTCCGCCTCCCATCATCATGAACGCGCCCTCGGGATTGAGAACGCGCACCATTTCTCCCATGGGCGTCTGCAGGCTCATGCGGACGCGGTCCGGAAGAGCGTAGACCGCCTCCAGTTCCAAGTTGACATCGCCCTGGGGCGTCTTGGCCAGACGCGTGCCTTTGATGCGCACCGACTTCACGGAGTGCACTTTGTCCTTTCCGCCCATGCCTTGCACCACCTGGGCCAGCATCGCTTTGGCCTCGGCGCTGGAGGCCGCGGGCTTGGCGCCAGCCGCCTTCTTTTCCGCCTTGCCCGTGGGAATGTCGATGTTGACGGCGGTCACCGTACCGAAGCTGGAGAGCGGGCGGTCGAAATCTTCGGACTTGCCCACCACCAGCACCGCCAGGCGGTCCTTGTGCAGGTACTTGTGCGCCATCTGCTGTACCTGCTCCACCGTCACCTTTTCGATGCTGGTGCGGTAGCGCTCCAGAAAATCCGCCGGGTAGCCGTAGAACTCGTACAGCATCTGCTCATTCAGGATCTTCTGCTTGGAATCGAAGCGAAAGACAAACGAGTTCAGGATGCTTTCCTTGGCGCGTTGCAATTCGTCCGCCGTGGCGGGCTTCGGGCCCAGGATGTCGTCCACTTCCTGATACAGGGCGTCGATCGACTCCGCCGTGGTCCCGCTCTTGGTGGTCATCACCAGTTGCAGAACGCCGGGGTGGTCAAAGCTGGAGCCCACGCCTCCGCCCACGGCATATGCCAGGCCCTTCTTGGAGCGGATGTTGGAGAACAGCCGCGCCGAAAAGCCGCCGCCAAAAACTTCGTTCAGCACCTCCACCGCGTAGTAATCGGGGTCATTGCGCTGGATTCCCAGGTCCACCATGCGGATGGCGCTCTGGTTCACGTCGTCTTTCTGGATGAAATAGACGCCGGGTTTGGGCCGCTGGAACTCGACCTTGGCCGCCGCCGCCGCCGGGCCCTTGGGCCACGAGGCAAACGACTTCTTCAGTTTGGCCTCCATGGCCGCGGAATCAAAGTCGCCGATAATTCCCAGAATGATGTTGTTGGGGTGGACACGCTCTTTGTGCCAGTTCAACAGGTCGTCGCGCTTGACCGCCGCCACGGAGGCGTACTCGGTGTGGCGCGCATAGGGATTGGCGGCGCCGTAGGCCAGCTTGGCGCCCTCGCGCGAAGAAATGCCGGTAAAGCTGTCGTTGCGCCGCGAGATGGCCGTGTTTTCCTGCGTCTTGGCCAGCTCGATCTTGTCTTCCCGGAATTCGGGACTGCGCAGCACGTCCAGGAACACTTCGAAGACCGCGTCGAAGTCGCCCTTGAGCGTGGAAAAGGAAAGGTTGGTGGAATCGGCGTCGCCGCTCGCTTCCACGCGCGCCGCGCGCGACTCCAGGAACTCGTCCAGCTCATCTCCGGTCCTGGTCTTGGTGCCGCCGGTGCGCCACGCCTGGCCGTAGATGCTGGTCAGGCCGACTTTTTCCGCGGGTTCTTCGCGGGAACCGCCGCGCACGTGCGCAATGCCATCGATGAGCGGCAACTCGTGATCTTCCTGCAGGAAGATCACCATGCCGTTAGGCAGGGCCACGCGCTTGGGCTGCTGCGGCTTGAAGGCCGGCAGCGGCGGCTTCTGGATCTGCTTGTGGTCGCCGGCCTGGCCCACAGCCGCAGGCGCCAGAAGAGTCGAAAGTAAGAGCGCCGCCAGTGCGGTCAGAAGTACGCTTCTCGTTTTCATTACTTGCCTCCCTGCGCGGCGGCCTGCCGGGTGCTCTCGATCATGGCCACGGTACGGTTCGTGGGCACGAACGTCTTGCCAGCCACGCGCCGGATGTCTTCCTTGGTAACTTTTTCGATCTTCTCCACCTGGCGGAAGAGTTCCCGCCAGTCGCCAAACCGCGCCTGCGCCCCGCCCAGCTGATTGGCCAAGCCCTGGTTGCTGGCCAGCCCGCGGATCAGGTCCGCTTTGGCCCGCGTCTTGACGCTCTTGAGCTCTTCGTCGGTGACGTCCTCGGTTTTCAAGCGCTCCAGCTCGGCGTGGATGGCTTCTCCCACCTCGCCGGGCGTGTGTCCGGCCGAGGGCACGGTCAGGAAGGCGAACAAGTGCGGATACTTGTCGCCGGGAAAACCGTTGAACCCGCCGGCAAAGACGGCGATTTTCTTGTCGCGCACCAGCGACCGATACAGGCGCGAGGTTCGGCCCTTCGACATCACGTCCGAGATGGCGTTGTACACGGCGTCATCGGGATCGCGCGAGTCGGGACGGTGATAGCCCTCGAAGTAGAACGGCTGCGCCTGCTCCCGCAGGATCACGGTGCGTTCGGCGGCCTGCGCCGGTTCCACGGTTCGCGTGGGCTCCGGCTTGGGGCCGGCGGGCATCCGCCCGAAGTACTTTTCGATGATAGGCATCGCTTCGCTTGTTTTCACGGCGCCCACTAGAACCACCACCATGTTGGACGGCACGTAATACTTCTTGTAAAAGTCCTCGGCATCGGTGGCGGAAAACGTCTGCAGATCCGAGGCCCAGCCCACCACCGGCCTCTGGTAAGGATGGGCGATGAAAGAGGCGGCCAGAAACTGCTCGAACAGCCGGCCCACGGGCTGGCTGTCAGTGCGCAGCCGCCGCTCTTCAAACACCACGTCGCGCTCTTTGTAGAACTCGCGCATCACCGGGTTGAGAAAGCGCTCGGATTCCAGATACGCCCACAGTTCCAGCCGGTTGGCGGGCAGGGAATAGAAGTACCCGGTCTCGTCGTTTGACGTGAAAGCGTTCAGGCCCACTCCGCCCTCGCGATCGATGATCTCGCCAAATTCGTTGGGCACCACGTACTCATCGGCCTCGGCGATGGCATCTTTCCAGACCTTCTCCAGCTCTTTGACCTTGTTGTCATCGCGGCCCACCGGGCGCCGCCGCTCCGTGTCATAGGCCTGATAGGCTTCCTCCACTTTTGCCAGCGCGGCCTTTTCCTTTTCGTGGTCTTTGGTTCCGATCTTGTCCGTGCCCTTGAACGCCATGTGCTCGAACATGTGTGCCAGGCCGGTGATGCCCGGCACTTCCTGCACCGAGCCCACGTCCACGTGCGTGAAGAAGGAAAAGACGGGAGCCTCCGGCCGCTCCAGGATGAGCACCGTCAGGCCGTTATCCAGCTTCTTGAGCGTGATCCGCTTCTCAAACGAAGCGATGTCCTGCGCCTGGACCGCAACCGCCGCCAGAGCCAGCAGAATGGCCAGGGCCAGGAACCTGCGAGTAGGGAATTTCATTGTGCCTCCAGGAACTGAAACTGAAGATAAAGAAGGGCTGAAACCAATAACGCTACCCGTCGCGTATCCTCTCTGTCAAATGCCGCGCGCGTTGTGTCACAGCAAAATTTGAGCCCCGGGCAGGCGCCGGGGGAAACCAACCGGCGGCATCCGCCTTGCTATTCATTCCGTGTCCGATAACGCGCATACTAGGCCCATGTCCTCGGCTCCGGACGAGCGCCTGCTGGCCGGATTCCTCGACTACCTCAAGGTGGAGAAGGGATTGGCGCGCCTGACCCTGGCGGCCTACACGCGCGATGCCGAGCAGTTTGCCGGATTCCTGCGCGGTCGCCGGCGGAGCCTGGCCACCGCCCGTCGCGAGGATGTGCGCGCCTTCCTCGACCAGCTCTTCGCCCATGCCATCGACGGCCGCTCGGTGGCGCGCAAACTCTCCACGCTGCGGCACCTCTACCGGCATCTGTTGCTCGACCATCTGGTTCAGCACGACCCCACCCTCAACATCGACGCGCCCCGGCAGTGGAGAATCCTGCCCAAGGCGCTGGCGCGCGATGAAGTCGAAAAGCTCCTGCCCGGTGCGCCGCGCACTGGCAAGCGCCGCCATTCTGCCGCGCTCACCCAGCGCGACCATGCCATGCTGGAGGTGTTTTACGGCGGAGCCCTGCGCGTTTCCGAACTGGTGGGCATGGCTCTCGAAGATCTGAAGCTCGATTTGGGCTACGTCCTGGTTCGCGGCAAGGGCGACAAGGAACGCATGGTTCCGCTGGGCCGCGCCGCCATCGACTCCCTGCGCGCCTACCTGGCCGAGGGCCGTCCGCAGCTTGCAGCCGGCAAGCAGTCGCCCCTGGTTTTCCTCGGGCAGGGAGGATGCCAGCTCACGCGCCAGCGCGTGTGGCAAATGGTTCGTGCCGCCGGCGCGGCTGCCGGCCGCCACGCCAGCCCGCACATGCTGCGCCACAGTTGCGCCACGCATATGGTGGAGGGCGGCGCCGACCTGCGCACCGTGCAAACCATCCTGGGGCACGCGGACATCTCCACCACGCAGGTCTATACCCACGTGGCGCTCGACCGCCTGCGCAGCGTCTATCGCAATCATCACCCGCGGGCACGCGCCAGAACGCTCTTGCAGCCGGAGGACAAGGCCAAGGAATGAAGGCAAGGAAAGAACAGAAGGCCCGCATCGGTGCGCTGGAAAAATCCATCGCGCGCTTCCTGCGCTACCTGGAATCGGAGCGCCGTGCCTCGCGCCACACCGTCCACGCCTATCGCCACGACCTGGGACGCTTTGCCGCGTACATGGGACCGGAGACCAACTTCAACGCCATTGATCACGTGCGCATCCGCGGCTTCCTCTCCCATTTGTATGAGCTGGGCCTCAGCAAGACCTCCGTGGCGCGCGCGCTGGCCGCGCTGCGCTCGCTCTACCGCTGGCTGGCGCGCGAGGGAGTGGTGGAGCAGAACCCGGCGGCGCTGGTGTCCACGCCGCGCCTGCCCAAAAAGCTGCCGCGCGTGCCCACGGTGGAGGAGATGAACACGGTGCTCGACGGCGCGCTTCCCGAGCAGGCCGCTTTTCCCGCGCGCGACCGCCTCATCCTGGAATTGCTCTACGGCTGCGGTTTGCGCAACTCGGAGCTGGTTGGGCTGGACCTCGAAGACGTGCACTGGTCGGCGGAGGCGTTGCTGGTGCGCGGCAAAGGACGCAAGGAACGCCTGGTGCCCTTTGGCGAGGTTGTAAAGCTCGCGCTCCAGGCCTATCTGCCCTTGCGCTCCGAACTCCTCGACGCGCAAAAGAAAAACTCCCGCGCGCTGCTGGTAAACGCCCGCGGCGGCCGCCTCACCACGCGCAGCGTGGGCCGCATCGTCAAGCAGATCGCCGTGGCCTGCGGCCTTTCTTCAGACGTGCATCCCCACACGCTGCGCCACGCCTTCGGCACGCACATGCTGGAAGAAGGCGCCGACCTGCGCGCCATCCAGGAGATGCTCGGCCACGAGCGCCTCTCCACCACGCAGCGCTACACGCAGCTCTCCCTCAAGCACGTGCTCAAGGTGTACGACGATACGCACCCGCGCGCCAAGTGAGCTTTACCGTGGCCCGTAGAACTGATAGTGGCCGGTGATCTTCCAGCGAAAGAGCACATCCTCCATCTTGGGCCCTTCACCGACGTTGTGGACGATCAGGTAGCGGCGGTCGTCCGCGGAGCGGCGATCCACGACCATGCCGATGTGGGGCACACCACCGCCCAGGTCCCAGGTCACCAGGTCGCCCGGCGCGTAGTCCTCTGGCCGTAGCGAGACGGCCATTCGCTTTCCCTTACGGCCGAAGAAAGTCATCAAGTTGGGTACGCGGCGATGATCAATATTGGCGTCCGGGCGGCGCAGGCCCCAGTGCCTGGGATAGACAGCGAAGTTTCGCCGCATGTCCTCGTGGACTTCCTTTTGCAAGTCGATTTCCAGTCTGCGGTAGATGCGGACGATCTCGTCCGTGCAGACGCCGGTCCCGGCGGGAACATCGCCGCCCGGATACTTCAGGCGCACATAGGAACCGTCGTAGCGCACCACGAAGTTTGTGCGCTCCAGCGCCGCCGCAACCAGCCTTTGAATGAACTCCCGCTCGCCCGCAGGTGCCTGCGGCGGCTCTGCTTGCACACTCGCGGCAATCATCCAAAAGATCGCGAGCCTGGGAAACCATGCTCGTCTTCGCGGATTCATTTCTGCTCGCAAGGTTCCGACGGTCCATCAATCCGCCGCGTGGGCTATCTTGGCAGTCTCGGGTTTTTCCCCGTGCAGCTCCAGCCACATCTCCATCACGCGCGCCTTCAGCTCCTGGGTCAGGCGCTCGTAGGTGGCCTCGGGATTGTCCACGTGCTCGGGCGGGTAGATGGGATCGCCGATGGCCACCTTCAGGGGCGCAAACTTCTGGAAGCGCTTGCCCCGCGGCCAGGCGTCGTGGAATCCGTCGAGCGCCACCGGATAGATGGGCACCTTGAGGTGCGCGGCCAGAATGGCGGCGCCCTTTTTGAAGGTGCGGGGGACGCCGTCGATGGAGCGCTCGCCCTCCGGATAAAGCATCAGGATCTTGCCGCGCTTGAGGCCGTAGGCCCCGGCGCGCATGGCGGGCACAAGGTTGGCGTCCGGGTCCACCGGAATGAGCTTGAAGGTGCGGCCCAGCCAGCGCCAGAAGCCGGTGCCGAAAATCTCGCTGGTGCCCACGTAAAACAGGTCGCGAAAAACGCGCCATGGCATCATGGCGGGCAAAAGCGGCCCCTCGAGAAAGCTCTGGTGATTAGGAGAAAGAATGAACGGCCCGCTGCGCGGCAGTTTTTCCAGGCCGGTGATCTTCAAATGGAAGAGATCGCGCATCAGCAGGTTGGCCACGCTTCCCAGGAAAAACCATGTTGCCGTCGAAATCGGCCGCGGCTGGGCGACGGCAAGCACCTCGGGGTCTGTGGATTCGGTGGCCAGGATGCCCTCCCAGCCGGCAAAGGCCGAGCGCTTGGGGGCCGTCCCCATGCCCGCGCGGACCGCCTCCACCAGCTCGCGCACGGTGTACACCTGCGAGACCACCGCATCGTCCACCGCGGCGCCCAGTTCCTGTTCCAGCGCCACCAGCAGCTCCACGCGCGACATCGAATCCAGACCCAGGTCTAGCTCCAGGTTATCGGCAGGATGAATGCGCTCCTTTTTTTCTTTGGCGTGCTCGCGCACCACCATCATGGCGCGCCGCACGTCGGGCTCGTCGAGCCATGCGGCGTCTTCGGCGGAAAGTTCGCGCTCCGGTTCGGCGTCCGTTGCCGCCATCATCGCCTTGCCCGCCCTCACCATCTTGCGAATCTCGTAGCGCTTCAGCTTGCGCGTGGTGGTGCGCGGCAAGTCCTCCTGCCACAGCTCGTAGCTCAGGATGCGCTTGCTGCCGGGAAGCTGCGCCGACAGGCTGTCCAAATCAAAACGAATCACCTCGCGGGTGTTGACGATCTTCTTTTCCTTCAGCAGGTCGAAGTTGGGCACTATCACCGCGTGCAGGTGCTCGCTCAAGGGCTCGCCCGGCCGGCTCTCCATCCCCAGCACGCAGATTTCCTTGATCCAGGAGCTCTTGGCGTAGTGCGCTTCGACCTCTTCGGGATAGATGTTCTTGCCCGAGCTCAGCACGATCACGTCTTTCTTGCGCCCCGTCAGGAACAGGTTGCCGTCGTCGTCCAGGTAGCCCAGGTCGCCGGTGTGCAGCCAGCCGTCGCGAAGCACCGCTTGGGTGGCGTCGAGACGCCGGTAGTAGCCCTTCATCACCAGCCGTCCGCGGATCAGGACTTCGCCCGAGGCGCGGCCCTCGCCCTCCTCTTCCTCCACCGCTTCGCCGATCTTCACGTCCACGCCGCGCATCGGCGGGCCCACCGAGCCCATCACGATGCGCGTGGGCGGAGTGGCAAACGCGCCCCCTGAGGTCTCGGTCAGCCCGTAGGCCTGCAGGATGTTGAAGCCCAGGGCCTCCAGGTTGTGCCCGATTTCGGGATCGAAGCGCGAGCCGCCCGTAATCAGGAAGCGCATGTTTTTTCCCAGCGCGTCATGGGCCTTGGCGAAAAAGACCTTTCCCGGATTCAGCCCCAGGCGCCGCCCCGCGCGGGAAACCGCGAGCAGCAAGCGAAACGCCAGGCCTGCCAGCCGGCCGCGCTCCTGCACCTGGCTGAGAATGCGGTCGTGAATCAGGTAGAAAAACTGGGGCACGCAGCAGAACAGCGTGATCTGGCGCTCCTTGAGGGCGCGCAGCAGCTCGGTGGTGTTGAGCGATTCCAGGTACACCACGCGCGTGCCCGCGGCCAGCGGCAAAAGCAGGTTGGCCATCTGCGCCAGAGCGTGGAACAACGGCAGCACGCCCAGGATGGCATCGCGCGGGCCAAGATCAATGTAGTGAAACACCGCCTCAATTTCCGCCAGCAGGTTGTCGTGGCTGAGCACCACGCCCTTGGGATCGCTGGTGGTGCCCGACGTGTAGAGCAGCACGGCGGTGTCGTCGAGTTGCACCGCAGCCGGCACAAACTTTCCCGGGCCGGCGGCAAACATTGCGTCCAGATGAGGAAGCGCGGACTCCTGCCCGCTGCCCTGCGTGAGCAGAACGATGCGGATGTTTTTTCCCTGGGCGGCCGCCTGCGCCGTTTCCAGGTGGCGCTGGTCGGCAAACAGGACCTGGCTGCCGCTGTCGCCCAGCAGCGTGGCCACCTGCTCCATCTTGAAGGCGGTGTCGAAGGGCACCGCCACCATGCCTGCCGCCACCGTGCCCAGATGCGCCGCCACCCAGCGCTCGCCGTTTTCCGCCAGGATGGCGCAGCGCGCTCCCCGCTGCAGTCCCTGCTCTTCGAGCCATCGGCCTACGGACTCGGCCATGCGCCGCAACTCGGCGTAGGTATAGCGTTCCGGCGCAGCCGCAGGGTCGGAGCGCTGTACCTCCACCGCCACCTGCTCCGGCCAGCGCTCTACCGTTTCCAGGAAGCGCGCGTAAAAGCTCGCTGCACCTTCCGCGGGAGGCGCAACCTGCGCCTCAGCCAGCACAGCTGTGGCCGTCGCACTGATGGTTGCGTGAGTCACGACGTAGGAATGCTACTCCCTGGCCTGTGCATCTTGCCAGCAAGGAAGTGACAGTCTGCAGACTGTCACAACCGTCAATCGGCAGGAAAAACCACCGCCCCGGCCGGCATCTCCCGGCCACCTAGGGCAGTTTGGGATCTGTGACCGTGTACTCCACGTCCAGCGCGCGCAGGAACTCCAGCAGGTCCGCGCGCTCTTCCTTGGTGAGCTTCACCGGCTTCAGGTTCGTGGTGTCCAGGTGCGGATTCTTGATGCCGCCGGCCAGCATTCCGTCCACCGCCTCCTCCAGCGTGGCCTTGCTGCCGTCGTGGAAGTAGGGCGCCGACTTCGAGATATCCAGCAGCGTCGGCGTCTTGAAGGCGCCCGTATCTTTTTCCACCTGCGTCACCTTGAAGCGTCCCACGTCGGGCTCCTTGGCCTTCATGCCGATGCCCACGTTGTGGTACTGCAGGTCGGTGAGCAGCAGACCGTCGTGGCAGTTGGTGCAGTTGGCTTTCTCGCTGAAGACCTTCCACCCGCGGCGGGCGGCCTCACTGAAAGCCGCTTCCTCTCCCCCGCGGAAGCGCATCCAGGCTGAATTTTCGCGGGTGGTGACAATGGTCCGCATAAACGACGCCAGTGCCTTGGCCGCGTTGTCCGGCGTGCACGCCCCGCCGAAGACTTCCTGGAACTGCCGCGCGTAACCCGCCACCTGCTGCAAACGGTCGCAAACCTCCTGCGTGGAAGGCTTGCCGTCCTTGCCCGCGGCTCCCATGTTGCCGCCTGCCCATGCCGCCTTCACCTGCGCCTCCAGCGGCTTGCTCCGCCCGTCCCAGTAGTATTCGCTGTGGTAGCCCAGGTTCCACATGGTGGGGCTGGAGCGTGTCAGCTTCGCTTCGTAGGCGCCCACGGCGGTCGGCTTGCCATCGGTCAATCCATGTTCCTTCAGGTGGCAGGAGTAGCAGGAGCGCGTCCCATCGCCGCTGAGCCGCTTGTCGTAGTAGAGCTGCTTGCCCAGTTCGACCTTGGCCACCGTCATGGGATTGTCCGCCGGGATCTTCATGGCCTCGTACCCCTCGATCGCCGGCCACTTCACCTGCGGGGCGTGGTCCCGATGCTCGGCCGAGGGCTGCTCCTCCGCCTTCTTCTGGCAGCCCGAAAGCAGGAATCCTCCCAGCGCCATCATCGCCACCCATGTTCCAAGCCGGATCCGCATCGCGCACCCTCCTGAAGAAATTGGGAATCGCCGTTGCAGGCGGGTATTGTAACGCGCTCAGCGTTCCAGCGAACAGCGCAACCGCGCCCGTCCGCTTGCATCCAATGTGTTACGCTTTTCTGGGTGTTTTCCCGCCCTGCAAGGAAGGAATCCGCCTTTGTTCAACGTCTTACTCGCCAAGGTCATTGGCACCCGCAACGAACGGGAAATCAAGCGCATGCGCCCCCAGGTGGAGCGCATGAACGCTCTCGAAGCCGAAACCGAACGGCTGCGCGATTCCGATCTGCGCGCCAAGACCGACGAATTCCGCCGCCGCATCGCTGAGAGCCTCGAGGGCTTCGAAGACCCGGCCGAGCGCGCCGTGGTGCTGCGCAATACGCTCGACGAGCTGCTGCCGGAAGCCTTTGCCGTGGTCCGCGAAGCCGGACGCCGCACCCTCCAGATGCGCCACTTCGACGTGCAGCTCATCGGCGGCATGGTGCTGCACCAGGGCCGCATCGCAGAGATGAAAACCGGCGAGGGCAAGACGCTCGTCGCCACCCTGCCCGTGTACCTCAACGCGCTCTCCGGCGAGGGCGTGCACGTGGTCACCGTCAACGACTACCTGGCCAAGCGCGACTCGGAGTGGATGGGGCAGCTCTACCGCTTTCTGGGCCTCTCCGTGGGCGTCATCGTGCACGGTCTCGACGATGCCGAGCGCCGCGAGGCCTACGCCGCCGACGTTACCTACGGCACCAACAACGAGTTTGGTTTCGACTACCTGCGCGACAACATGAAGTTCGAGCACGGCGACTGCGTGCAGCGCGTCCACAACTTCGCCATCGTGGACGAAGTCGACTCCATCCTCATTGACGAGGCGCGCACCCCGCTCATCATTTCCGGCGCCAGCGAAGAATCCACCGACAAGTACTACCGCGTGAACCGCATCATCCCCAGGCTGGAGCGCGGCGAGGAAATCGAGCAGGGCGAAACCAAGATCCACACCGGCGACTACACCGTGGACGAGAAGCACCACACCATCACCATCACCGACGAAGGATGGGAAAAGGTGGAAAAGCTCCTCGGCATCGGCAACGTTGCCGACCCCGAGAACTGGGACCTGAAGCACCACGTGGAAACGGGCGTCAAGGCGCACGCGCTCTACCGCCGCGACGTCAACTACGTGGTGAAAGACGGCGAAGTCCTCATCGTGGACGAATTCACCGGGCGCCTCATGCCCGGCCGCCGCTGGTCTGACGGCCTGCACCAGGCCGTGGAGGCCAAGGAAGGCGTGCAGATCGAGCGCGAGAACCAGACGCTGGCCACCATCACCTTCCAGAATTATTTCCGCATGTACCGCAAGCTCGCCGGCATGACCGGTACCGCTGAAACCGAGGCCGCCGAGTTCGACAAGATCTACAAGCTCGACGTGCTCGTCATTCCTACCAACCGCACGCTGTGGCGCGAGGAATTTCCCGACGTCGTCTACCGCACCGAGCCGGAAAAATATCAGGCCGCGAGCGAGGAAATCGCCACTCTCCACGAAACCGGCCGTCCCGTGCTGGTGGGCACCACATCCATTGAAAAGTCGGAGCGCCTCTCCGAGCTCCTCAAGCGCAGGAACATCCGCCACGTGGTGCTCAACGCCAAGTACCACGAACGCGAGGCCGAGATCGTCGCCCAGGCCGGCCGCCTGAACACCGTCACCATTGCCACCAACATGGCCGGCCGCGGCACCGACATTGTGCTGGGCGGCAACCCCGACTTCATGGCCAAGCAGGAGTGCGTGAAAAAGGGTTTGGCGCGGCCGCTCAAGGCCGCCGCCGGCAAAATCGATACCCAGGCCTCGTCCGACGAAACCACGGTCTTCTACTACCAGGGCAGCGAATATGAGGTCTCCACCCGCGAGTGGAACGAAATTTTCCAGCGCCACAAGTCCGAGACCGATGTCGAGCACGAAAAAGTTGTCGCCGTGGGCGGCCTGCACATCCTCGGGACCGAGCGCCACGAGGCCCGCCGCATCGACAACCAGCTCCGCGGCCGCGCCGGCCGCCAGGGCGACCCCGGCTCCTCACGCTTCTACCTCTCGCTCGAGGACGATCTCATGCGCATCTTCGCCCGCGAGTGGGTCTCCAATCTCCTGCAGAAGCTGGGCATGGAAGAAGGCATCCCCATCGAGTCGCGCCTCATCACCCGCCGCATCGAGGCTGCGCAGAAGGCCGTGGAGGCGCAGAACTTCGAGGCCCGCAAGCACCTGCTGGAATACGACGACGTCATGAACAAGCAGCGCGTGGCCGTTTACGGCCTGCGCCGCCAGTTGCTCGAAGGCCTCGACCAGAAAGACCTCATCGTCGGCGAGGAAGGCTACGTGGCCGCCATCTTGAGCGACCACCTCGAGCAGTACGCGCCGGAAAGCGCCCACCCCGACAACTGGGACGTCTCTGCTCTCAAGAACCAGGTCTTCACCCGCTTCGGCGTGGACATCCTCGCCGAGGGCGTCAAGCCGGAGGAACTCAGCCGCACCGAGCTGGGCGACGCCATCTTCCAGAAGCTGGTGGAGCGCTACGCAGCCAAGGAAAAGCTCATCGGCGCCGAAGCCATGCGCTATCACGAGCGCATGATCATGCTCAGCGTCCTCGACGCGCAGTGGAAAGACCACCTGCTCTCCATGGATCACCTCAAGGAGGGCATCGGCCTGCGCGGCTACGGCCAGCATGACCCGCTGGTGGAGTACAAGCGCGAGTCTTTCCAGATGTTCGAAGCCATGATGCAGCGCTTCCAGGACGAAACCGTGCGCTACCTCTACCTCATGCAGGTGGTGGAAGCTCCGGCCCCGGTGGCCGTGGGTGAGGCCGCGGCGCGGCGTCCCCGCGCCACCTCCATCGACGACATGGAAGAAGAGTTCCAGCGCCGCAAGCGCCGCGAACTCGATCAGGCCAGCCTCGCCGGCTCCGGCGACTACCAGCCGGTGCAGCAGATCGTCCGCACCTCCGCCAAGGTTGGCCGCAACGATCCCTGCCCCTGCGGCTCCGGTAAGAAGTACAAGAAGTGCTGCGGCGCCGGCGCCTAGGCCGGTTTCAATTTCCAGCTCCCGGGGCTCGCGTTAGGGTACAATCGAGCAGCTTTCCCACCAGGAGGTGCCCATGCTTGCCGCCCGTCTGGTACGGCTCATCGAGGAGCACTCCGAGGAACTGGCGCAGGGCCTGCAGCAGAAGCTCCTGACGTCGGAGCGCACCAGCGACCTGCGCAAGGTCCCCGCCGAAGAGCTCGAGCAACGCACCTACGAAATCTACCGCAACCTCAGCGACTGGCTGCTGGGCACAACGGAAAACGACATCGAGCGCCGCTACACGGAAGTCGGCGAGCGCCGCGCGCGCCAGGGTGTGGCCTTCAGCCACTTCCTTTGGGCCATCGTCTCCACCCGCACCCACCTCTGCGAGTTCCTGCAGCGCGAAGGGTTCGTGGAGAAGCCCATGGACATGATTGGCGAACTGGAGCTCTTTCAGATGCTCGACCAGTTTTTCGACCGCGCCCTCTTCTACGCCGCCGTGGGCTACGAGCGCGCGGCCGCCGCCCGCGCCGCCTAGCGCTTGCGCTGGACGGCCGCGAACGTCATCTCCGTGGCCGCGCTCCCCGTGCGCGCCTTCCAGTCGTAGAAAAGCCCCGCATACGACGCGGTGATGTATTGCTGCTGCTGCACGCCCAGCCTCTTCGCCGTGCGGTCAATCCAGCGCGGCGCGCCTTCAATCTCCGCCACGTCGCCGATAGGCGTCTCATCCATCAGCACGTGTCCCTTGCCGTCGCCCCAGTGGCTGCGAAATTTCTCGTAGCAGAACGTGGGCTGGAAGCCCAGCGCGCGCAGGATCGCCTGCATCTGCGCGCCGTTCGCCACTTCCGTCTCCGTCTCCATCCGGATCTTGTGCCGCCCCGGCATGGCCGCTGCCTTGTGCGTCAGCGTCCACGCCTTCCCGTACCGCCGCAACCGCAAGAGCTCGCCGCGCTGCCGCAAGGGTGAGCCGGGAAGGTCGTAGAGCGTGTTGGCTTCGTGCATGCGCCGCGTCACCCGGCGAAACCCCGCCGCGCGCAGCTTGCGCTCCAGCGCCTTCCGGTCCGCCACCAGAAACTTGATCTCAACTTCCTTTTTGTTCTGTGTCATGGCTGCCTGGTGTCAGACGGGGTGTTGCAGAATGCGACTCGCGCCGTGGCAACGGAAACTGCCCTGCAAACTTTTAAACGGAGAAGAACGAACGCCTACTTCTCCCGCTCCACCACGAACTCCGGAGCCCACACGAGCGCCCGCTTGGTCTCAGACTCGGGGAAATGGCAAATGGCCTGGCGCGCGGCTTCGGCAAACTCGTGCGCCGCCTCGGCGGCAGCCTCCAGCGATCCGTAGCGCTTCAGGATTCCCAGCACGCGCTCCAGCGTCACGCTGGCAAACGACCGCTCGCGCAACACACTCTCGATGGCGGCGCGTTCCTCCGCCGTCGCCCGCTCCAGCGCGTGGATCACGGCCAGCGTCACCTTGCCCTCGCGCAGGTCGCTGCCCACCGGCTTGCCCAGCACTTCCTCCGAGGCCGTCAGGTCCAGCCGGTCGTCCACCACCTGGAAGGCCATGCCTAGGTTGCGCCCGTAATCGGAGAGCTGCTCTTCTTCCTCCGCGCTCGCGCCCCCCAGGATTCCGCCCAGCCGCATGCACGTTGCAAACAGGCAGGCGGTCTTGCGATGGATCAGTTCGAAGTGTTCCGCGCGCGTTACCGCGCGGCCCAGTTTCTCCATCTGCAGCAGTTCGCCTTCTACCATCTGCTGCGTCAGTTCGATGAGCACATCCAGGATGCGGAAGTTGCGCTCCTCGACGGCGATCTTGAACGCCTGCATGTACAGCCAGTCGCCCGCCAGCACGCACTTGGAGTTGCCCCAGCGCGTGTTGGCGGCGGGGCGCCCGCGCCGGATCTCCGCCTCGTCGATAATGTCGTCGTGCACCAGCGTGGCCGTGTGGATGATCTCCACCACCGCGCCCAGCCGGATCGCCCCCCGCCCCTCGTACCCGTAGAGCCTGGCCGCCAGCAGCAGCAGCGCTGGGCGGATGCGCTTGCCGCCGCCCGCGCGCAGATAGTCGGCGATTTCGGTGATGGCGGCGACCTCGGAAACCGTGTCGCGCCCGAACTCGGCCTCAATCGCCCCCAGGTCCTCGCGCAGCAACTCGAAGACCTCTTTCGCTCGCGTTTGCGCCGGTGTGCTCAGCTTTGTCCCTTCAGTTGGTGCGGTAGTTGGTGAACTGCATGTCGATGCCGAAGTCGTTGGCCTTCAAGAGCGCAATAATCTCCTGCAGCGTGTCGCGGTCGCGCCCGCTCACCCGCACCAGGTCGCCCTGGATCGAAGCCTGCACCTTTTTCTTCGAGTTCTTGATCACTTTCACAATCTCCCGCGCCTTCTCCACCGGGATGCCCTGCTGCATGGTCACGCGCTGCCGCACGGTCGAGCCCGCCGCCGGCTCCACCGGCCCGTAGCTCAGGGCTTTGAGCGGCACCCCGCGCTTCACCAGCTTGGCCTGCAGCACGTCGTTCACCGCCTTCAGCTTGTAGTCGTCCACCGAAGCCAGCACCAGGGCGTCTTTGTCCAGCTGAATGTCGGACTTCGTGTTCTTCAAATCGAAGCGCTGGTGGATCTCTTTGAGCGCCTGCTGGATGGCGTTCGAGACCTCCTGCACGTCCACCTTGCTGACGATGTCGAAGGAGTTGTCGGGCATTCGAGCTGTACCATCCTCCTGGCCCAAGTCTTTGAAGGGGCACGGCTTCAGCCGTGCCGTAACGGGGCATCAAGCTTTGTCATCCCGAGCGGGCGCGACCGAGCCCTGAACGTAGCGACGGGCATAAGGAGCGCGAGTCGAGGATCCCGGTTTCATGCGCCGCGCCTCTAGTCTATGTCATCGGGTGCATTTCCCGAAGCGGAGCGCACATTCCAACTCCTTCACAGCCGAAAAAACCTTCGAAAGTTTTGTGCCGTCTGCCGGCCCACTTCCTCGGTCGCCATCCCGCGCAGCTCCCCGATTTGCCGCGCTACCTCGCGCACCAACGCCGGCTCGTTGCGCTTGCCGCGGCGCGGCACCGGCGCCAGAAACGGCGAGTCCGTCTCAATCAGCATGCGCTCCAGCGGCACCTCGAGCGCCGCTTCGCGGATGCTCTGCGCCTTGGGAAACGTGATGTTGCCGGCAAAGGAAATCAGAAAGCCCATCGCCATGGCCTGCTGCGCATGCGCCGGCGTGCCCGTAAAGCAGTGCATCACACCTCCCAGGCCCGAGGTCGCCCAATGCTCGCCCAGCATCTGCAGGCATTCTTCCCAGGCGTCGTCGCCCGTTTGCGAAGGCCGGCAGTGGATCACAATGGGCAGCTTGGCCGCGCGCGCCAGTTGCATCTGCCGCAGGAAAACGGCGCGCTGCACCTCGCGCGGCGAGTGATCGTAGAAGTAATCCAGCCCGATCTCGCCCCAGGCAATCACCTTGGCATGCCGCGCCAGCTGAGCCAGCTCGGCATAATCGTCTTCGTTCGCCAGCCTGGCCTCATGCGGATGGATGCCGATGGTGGCGTAGAGCCCCTCGTGCGCCTCCGCCAGCCGCACGCCGCAATCGAGCGAACCCGGCCCCGTGCCGCTGCCGATGGCCACAATTGCCTCCACGCCCGCCTCCCGCGCCCGCGCCAGGACCTCCGCCCGGTCCTCGTCAAACTGCGGCATCTCGAGATGGGCGTGCGAATCAACGAACATGGGCTAATCTACGGCACGACGCTTAATGGAATTGTCATCCTGAGCGAGGGAGGGCTCCCGGCCGGTTTCACCCGGCCGGGAAACCCGAGTCGAAGGATCTTGGTTTAGAGCAGTTCGCTGCATTCAATTGCCCGGTCGCCCAATCACTCCGGCAACTCCAGCCCCGCCTTGCGCAACCCTTCCAGCAAGGGTTCCATCAAGCCGCTGCTGTAGTGCCAGCTCTCGATTCGCTGCCGGGCGTGTAGGGCAAAGTCAGGGTCCACTGTCAGCAGTTCCCGCACCGCTCTTTCTCCTTCGGCGCGGTGGCCCAGGTGCCCATGGATGGCGGCCAGTGCGAGGTGCTGCCAGAGCATGCCCGGCATGTTCACGCGTGACGTGTGCTCCAGCGCTTGCTCGTACTCTCCCTTCTGGAACGCTTCCCAGATCAAGGCAAAGTGATACCAGCCGGCGTGGTGTGGATTCATCTCCATCGCGTGCCTCACCAGCTTCGCTCCGCGTTCGAACTCTCCTGTGTGCCCGATCATCAGGCCCATCACCGCAACCGTGTTGCTGTCCCGCGGGTTCAGCGCCATGGCGCGCTCCGCAGCCACCCGGAAGGGCGCCAGCTCCCGCCGGAAGAAATGCGTCTGCGCCAGCACCTGGTATCCCAGCTGGCTGGTTCGATCCATCTCCACTGCCCGTCGCGCCGCGGCCAGCGCCCGGTCGAGCGCGTTGGGACGCGGATTGAACCCGAAGCAGTGCTCGTGCAGATACACGTTGCACAAGCAGGCCCACAGCTCGGCCTGCCCGGCATCCTGCTCCACCGCCCGTTCCAGCCCGTCCCGCAGAGCGGCTTGCTGGTGCGGCGTGATGTGCTGCATGTAGTCGAAATAGCGCAGCATCCATTCCGAGGTGTCCAGCTCCGCATCCGCTTTCCCGTGAAGGCTCGCAATCAGCGAGCGCACCAGGATTCCGTAGATGTCGGCCACGGTCGCCACCACTCGGTCGGTGATTTCATCCTGCGCCGCCAGAATATCCACGGCTTCCAGGTTCCGGTCGTAGGTTTCCGCCCACAAGTGCGTGCCCGTCGTCGCGTCCAGCAGTTGCACGCTCACCCGCGCCGTCTTCCCGCCTTTGCGGATGCTTCCTTCCAGCACGTAGCGGGCGCCCAACTCTTCGCAGATGGCGCGCACGTCGCCTGCTCCCTCCTTGTAGCGCAGGGTCGATTGCCGCGAGATCACCGACAGGTAGGAAAAACGCGACAGGCCCGCCGTGACGTCCCCTGCCAGGCCGTCGGCAAAGCCGTCCAGTTCCGCGTCCGAACTCTGGTTCTTGAACGGCAGTACCGCGATCCACGGCGCCTCGGAGCGCGCTCCGACGCTGCCCGACTCGCTGCTGGAAAAAACTGCTTTCGCCGTCTCCCCGCTCTTGCTCTTGGGCGCCACGGTACGGACAGCGTCTGGCGCTTCGGGAATCTTCAGCCCCGCCTTGCGCAGACCGACCAGCAGCAGTTCCACCAGGTCACTCGACAGCCACTTGCCCAGCTCTTCGCGTGCCTTGTCCGGAAAATCCGGATAGAGCTCGAGCAGGTCCTCGATGGCTTTCCGCGCAGCCGCCGTGTGGCCCATCTGGCCATGGGCCGCGGCCAGCACCACGTGCGAGTAGAAGTACGTTGGCATGCTGATTCTTTGCGCTACGTCCAGCGCCTCCGCGTACTCACCCTTGCGATAGCTGTTCCAGAACGCTCCGTAGTGGTACCAGCCCGGGTGGTGGGGATTCAGCTCCATCGCCTTCTCCGCCAGGGCCACGCCGCGCTCCCAGTCTCCGGTGTAGGCGGTCATCAATCCGATCCACGCCAGCCCCCAGCTGTCCAGCGGATTCAGCGCGAGCGTCCGCTCGGCTGCCGGGCGAAAGGCGTCAAGCTCCCGGCGGAAGAAGTAGGCCTGCGCTAGCGCCATGTGTCCCATCTGGCTGGCGGGGTCGAGCGCCACCGCGCGGCGCGCCGCGGCCAGCGAACGGCCCAGCGGATCGGGACGCGGGTTGAAGTTGTGCTTGTGCTCTTCCATGATGAGCGAGGAAAGCGAGGCCCAGGCGTCGGCATATCCGGGATCGCGCTCCACGGCATGCTCCAGGCAGCCGCGGACTTCGCGATGTTCCTCGGCCTTGATCACGTTCCAGTAGCCGAAGCTGCGCACCACCGCCTCGTAAGGACTCAGGCTCTCCGCCGGACGGCCCTGAAACAGCGACGCCATGTTGCGCGGCAGCACGCCGTACGCATCGGCGACCGTGGAGACGATCCGCGCCGTGATCTCATCCTGCATGGTGAAGATGCTGGCGGCCGCGAGGTCGCGGTCGTAGCTTTCCGCCCACAGATGCGATCCCGTGCCGGCGTCATTCACCTGCACGCTTACGCGGACCGTGGAGCCCGCCTTCCGGATGCTTCCATCCATTACGTAGCGCGCGCCCAGTTCCTGTCCCACTTTGCGCACATCCACCGCCTGGCCCTTGTAACAAAGTGTCGAGTTGCGGGAAATTACGTGCAGGTAGGAAAAGCGCGAAAGCCCCGTGGTCACGTCCTCGCTCAGTCCGTCGGCCAGCGCTTCCAGGTCCGCGTCCCCGCTCGGAGTCTTGAACGGCAGCACCGCCACCCACAACTCTTCGCCGCGCGTTGCGCCGGAACGCTCGGCGCTGCTGGCCGTCGCGGGGGACCGCCCTGATCCCGTGTCCCGCTTCAACCGCTCCAGGTCGGCCCGCATCTCGCTGGCGTGCTGGTAGCGCAGCCGCGGCTCTTTTTCCAGTGCCTTATGAATCACTTCGTTCAGCCTTGGCGGCAGCGCCGGGTTCAGCTGCCCCGGCGCGGCTGGCGTCTGGTTGAGGATTCCGTTGAAGATGGCCGCTGACGTTTCTCCGCGAAACGGCAGCGTCCCCGTGGCCATCTCGTAGAGCACCACCCCGAAGGAAAACAGGTCGGTGCGCGCATCCAGCTCCTTGCCCAGCGCCTGTTCCGGAGACATGTACGCCACCGTGCCCATCACCGCGCCCGGGCTGGTCAAATGTTCTTCGCGCCCTCCGGTCACCGTCACTTCGGCGGGCCCGGAGTGCGTGGCCGATACCTTGGCCAGCCCGAAATCCAGCACCTTGGCCTGCCCGCGCTTGGTGACGAAAATATTCGCCGGCTTGATGTCCCGGTGGACGATGCCCTGCGCGTGCGCCGCATCCAGCGCGTCCGCAATCTGGATCGCCAGTTCCAGCAGCGTCTCGCGTTCCAGCGGCCTGCCCTCGATCTTGTGCCGCAGCGTCGTGCCCTCCATGTACTCCATCACGATGAAGGAGTGGCCCTCGTGCTCTCCGATCTCATGGATCGTGCAGATGTTGGGATGGTTCAGCGCCGAGGCCGCGCGCGCTTCCCGGCGAAAGCGCTCCAGCGCGGAAGCGTCCCGCGCCATGTCTTCCGGCAGAAACTTCAATGCGACTTTGCGGCCCAGGCTGGTGTCTTCCGCCTGATAGACCACACCCATGCCCCCGCCGCCCAGCTTCTCCACAATCCGGTAATGCGAAATGGTCTTGCCGACCAAGAATGGACCCCTGTACCGCAATCGAGATTGCGCTTATTTCAGCTTCGCCCCCACTGGCACGTCTTCCAGGAAACCCGCCAGCACCGGCGTGCCTTTTTCCCCCACGGACGCCGCCACGATCATGCCATTCGACTCCACGCCGCGCAGCTTGCGCGGCTCCAGGTTCACCACCAGCACCACTTTTCTCCCCACCAGCGTCTCCGGCGCGTAGGCTTCGGCGATGCCCGCCACCACCTGCCGCACCTCCGTGCCGATGTCCACTTCCAGGCGCAGCAGCTTGTCCGCGCCTTTTACCTTCTCCGCCACCTTGATCTGGCCCACGCGCATCTCCACCTTGGCGAAGTCCTCAATGCTGATGCGCTTGTCGCCCGCCGGGGCCGCCGCCGCCGCCGCCGCCGCCGCCGCCGCTGGCGTGGCTGGCGCCTCCTTCGCTGTCTTCTCTCCGGCCGTCTCCGGTGCGCTTCTGCCCTCGTCTTCCATCTTCTGCATCCTTTCGATCGCGGATTTGTCGGCGCGCGGAAACACGCCCTCCACCTTGCCCAGCCGGGTGCCCGGCTTCAACTCGCCCCACTGCAGTTCATCCAGGCGCGTGCTCCCGATATCGCTCAACCCCAGTTGCTCCCAGATGCGCGTCGTCGCCTCCGGCGCCACCGGATGCGCCAGCGCCGTCACCACGCGCAGCGCCTCGGCCGCCGTGTAGAGCACTCCCTCGAGCCGCGCCCGGCTGGACTCGTCTTGCTTCTCCGCCAGCGCCCACGGCTCCTGCTCCACCAGATACCTGTCCAGCGCCGCCACCAGCGACCACGCCGTCTCCAGCGCGCGCGAAAACTGGTAGTCCTCAAACTGCGCGCGGAAATTTCGCATCACTTCGCCCGCCGTCTCGCCGATGCCTCCATCCGCGGCGTTGCCCGCAGGCACCTTCCCCTCGCAGTAGCGCGTGATCATGGCCAGCGTGCGGCTGGCCAGGTTGCCCAGGCCGTTGGCCAGGTCGGCGTTATAGCGCGCCACCAGCGCGTCGAAGCTGAACCCGCCGTCCTGCCCGAACACCACCTCGCGCAGCAGGAAGTAGCGCAGCGCGTCTGTCCCCAGCACCTCCATCACCGTGTCCGCGCGCACAATATTGCCGCGCGACTTCGACATCTTGCTCTCCTCGAACAGCAGCCACCCGTGCGCCACGATGGATTTCGGCAGCGGCAGCTCCGCCGCCAGCAAAAACGCCGGCCAGTACACGCAGTGGAAGCGCACAATTTCTTTTCCGATCATGTGCACGTCCGCCGGCCAGTAGCGCTCGTACCTCTGCCGGTCTTTTTTCTCCGCCGAGCCGAAGCCCACGGCCGTCGCGTAGTTCGAAAGCGCGTCCAGCCAGACGTAAATCACGTGCGCCGCATCGCCGGGCACGGGGATGCCCCACTGCACCGTGGTGCGGCTCACGGAAAGGTCGCGCAGCCCGCCGCGCACAAAGCTGATTACTTCGTTGCGCCGCGTCTCCGGGCGGATGAACTCCGGGCGCTCCTGGTAGAGCCGCAGCAGCGGCTCTTCCATCGCCGAGAGCTTGAAAAAATAGTTCTCCTCCTCCACCGTCTCCGTCGCTCGCCCGCACTCCGGACACGCCGCGCCCGGCCCCGCGGCATCCACGTACAGCTCGTCGAACACGCAGTACTGCCCGCGGTACGAGCCTTTGTAGATGTACCCCTTGTCGCGCAGCATGCGGAACAGCTCCCCCACGCCGCGCTTGTGCCGTTCTTCCGTGGTGCGGATGAAGTCGTCGTAGGTGATGCCCATCCGGTCCCACAGCGCGCGAAACTCGCCCGCCACTTCATCGGTGAGCTGCCGCGGCGTCTTGCCCGCCGCCGCCGCCGAGCGCTCGATCTTCTGCCCGTGCTCGTCCGTGCCCGTCAGGAACCACGTGTCCTCTCCCAGCATGCGGTGGTAGCGCGCCACCGCGTCACACACAATCGTGGTGTACGCATGCCCCACGTGCGGCAGCGAGTTCACGTAGTAAATCGGGGTGGTGAGGTAGAACTTGGGGCGCTTAGTCATGCTCTTGGTCCCGGTAGAGGCGGACGGCTGCTTCCATCACGGCGCGCAGCGGCACGCCGTGTTCCTGGGCGATGCGGCGGCAATCGTCGTATTCCGGAGCGCAATGGCTCACCGTGCCGTTGAGGCTCGCCACCTTCAGGCGCACCTCGCCCCACTCGGTGCGCACGCTCACGCTGCGGCGCGGGAGCACGCGGCGCGATTCGCGGCGCAGCCGCAGGCCGAGCGTCGTGGTCTCGCGCAGCACCAGGCGCGCCAGCCGCTCCGCGTCCGCGGGGCGCGCCAGCACCGTCAG
>CAYRII010000007.1:0-28294 GCA_964424245.1 uncultured Terriglobales bacterium
CTCTACCGCGAGCTGGAGATCGGGACGGCAAAGCCCGCGGCGGGGGAGCGCGCCCGCGTCCCGCATCACATGCTGGATGTCGCCCTGCCCTGCGAACACGTCACCGCGGGCGACTATGCGCGACGCGCCCGCTCGGTGCTAGCCGAAATCCGCCGGCGCGGCCGCCTGCCTATCGTGGCGGGTGGCACCGGCCTTTATCTGCAGGCGCTTCTCGAAGGTCTTTTCCCCGGGCCGCAGCGCTCCGAAGTGTTGCGCGACCGCCTGCGCGCCACGGCGCTCCAGAAGGGATCGCCGCACTTGCACCGCCTGCTGCGGCGGCTGGATCGGGTTGCCGCCGGCAACATTCACGCGCACGACGCCCCCAAACTTATCCGTGCCCTCGAGGTGTGCCTGGCGGCGCGCGCGCCCATCTCCGAACTCTGGCAGAAGGGCCGTGACCCCCTTCCCGGATTTCACGTCTTGCGCCTCGGTCTTGACCCCGAGCGCAACGCCTTGTACGCGCGCATCAACCAGCGCGCACGCCAAATGTTCGCTGCCGGGCTGGTGCAGGAAACCAGGGTGTTGTTGGAAAAGTACGGTGAGGGCGCCTGGCCGCTGGCTGCATTCGGATACCGGCAGGCGGCGCAGTTCCTGCGTGGCGAGATTGACCACAAGCTGGCCGTCTGGGCCACCCAGCAGGCGCACCGCAACTACGCCAAGCGCCAGATGACGTGGTTCCGCCGCGAAGCCGATGTGCACTGGCTGCGCGGTTTCGGCGACGACCCGGAAATTCAGAGCCAGGCCTTCGCTTTCGTCGAGAAAGCACGGGCGACCGACAAGGCCTTCAGGAGGACACCGTAACCGGATTGCCACCTCTCCCCGGGCGTCCACTTCTGCTATTGTCGGGTTCATGTTCCGACGTGTTCTTTTGCTTGCCCTCTTTCTTCTTCTGCCCCTGGCTGCTGCCCGCGACAAGTTCCAGAAAGCGCACCCGGTGCAGCTCACGCGCGGCGGCCAGAAGTGGGCGGAGCGAACGCTGCGCAGCCTGTCTCTCGAGGAGAAGATCGGGCAGATGTTCATGCTCAAGGCGCCGGCGCAATTCCTGAACCTGGAGAGCCCCGAGTACCTGCAGTTGCGCGATACCGTTGACCGCTACCACATTGGCTCCTTTCTGCTCACAGTGCGCTCGGAGAACGGTTTCGTGTATCGCAACCAGCCGTACGAAGCCGCCATGTTCACCAACCAGTTGCAGCGCGAGTCGGAGCTGCCTTTGCTGTTCGCCGCCGACTTCGAACGCGGCCTGGCCATGCGTTTTGACGGCACCACCGCTTTCCCCCACGCCATGGCCTTCGGCGCGGCGGGAAAACCGGAGTATGCCGAGGCCTTCGGCAACATCGTGGCGCAGGAGGCCCGCGCCATCGGCGTGGCCTGGAATTTTTTCCCCGTTGCCGACGTCAATTCCAACCCTTCCAATCCCATCATCAACACGCGCGCGTTCAGCGAAGACGGCGCGCAGGCAGGCGAGCTGGCAGCGGCCTACATACGCGCCGCGCGCCAGGGCGGAATGCTGACTACGGCCAAGCATTTCCCAGGACACGGTGACACCGCCACCGACTCCCATTTGGAGCTGGCGCGGGTGGCAGGCGACCGCCGCCGGCTGGAGGAGGTTGAGCTTCCGGCCTTTCGCTGGTCCATCGAAGCGGGCGTGGACGCGGTGATGGTGGCCCACGTCACCGTCCCTGCGCTCGATCCCGATCCCAAGGTTGTCGCCTCGACGTCGCGTGCTGTGGTGACCGGCCTGTTGAAAAATCAGCTCCACTTTAACGGCCTGGTGGTTCCCGACGCCATGGAGATGGCCGCGGTCACCCGCCTCTATCCGGCGGGCAACGGAGGCGACCCGGGAAGGGCGGCTGTGGATGCGGTCAAGGCCGGCAACGACATGGTGCTCCTGCCGGCCGACCTGGAGGCTTCCTACCGCGCGCTGCTGGAAGCGGTGCGCAGCGGCGAGATCCCCCTGGCGCAGATCGATGCGTCGGTGCTGAAGATTCTGCGCGCCAAGGCCTCGGTGGGGCTGGATCGCGCCCGTCTGGTGGACATTCAGGCTCTGGCGCGGCTGGTGGCGCGGCCGGAAAACCTCGCCCTGGCGCAGCGCGTGGCGGAAGACGCCATCACCCTGGTACGCCACAACGGAAAGGTCCTGCCCTTGCGTCGCCAGCCGGCATCCGTGGCCACGACCAAGGACGGTAATGGAACCCGGCCGGGGGCAACTGCGTATGGAACCGAGACGGGGGCGGGCGAAAGCCTGCTGGTGTTGATCATGACCGACGATCTGCGCAGCGAGTACGGCCGAAGTCTGGAACGCGAAATCCGTTTGCGCGTGCCCCGCGCTGAAATTCTGCACGCCGACAGCCGCACCGCCGAAGCCATGACCGCGCGCGTGCTGGAGGCTGCCGCGCGCGCCTCAACCGTGCTGGCGGCCGTTTACGTAACACCCACATCGGGGAAGAAAGTGCAGGTGCAGGGAGCGGTGAGCAATTCTGTTTCCCTCACCGACGCTTCCTCGGCACTGATCGAGCGCCTGTTAGAGCAGGCAGCTCCCAAGACCGTGGTGGTGGCCCTGGGGAATCCCTACCTGGCAGCCAGTTTCCCTCGCATTGAGAACTACCTCTGCACGTTTTCCGGCGTTCCCGTTTCGGAGCTGGGGGCGGTGCGCGCGCTGTTTGGTGAGATCCCCATTCGCGGCCGGCTTCCGGTCACGGTTCCCAATTTTGCCCGGCGCGGCGAAGGACTTTCCCTGCCGCCGACCCAGCCCGCGCCGAGCGCCGCTGATACCAGCCGCCGGCAGCGGAATCATGGAGGTATTGTTACTCATGGAAATACGGCACAGTTTTCCATCCCTGTTCACTAGCAGCTTGCGGATTCCCACCCGCCTGGTCCTTACCGCCTCCGTGCTGGCCCTTCTTTTTTCACTGGCCGCCTGCGGCGTCAGCGTGCAGGAAGACAAGGAAGGCAAGAGCAGCAAGGTGGAAATCCAGACACCGGTTGGCGACCTCAAGGTGCGCGAAGAGATTGACGTCAAGGAATTGGGAATGGAAGTCTATCCCGCGGCCCGGCGCATCAAGGACCCGGGGGATGACCCGGCCAGCGCCCATGTTTCCATTTCTACGTCGCTGTTCGGGCTGAAAGTGGTGGCCGCCAAGTTCGAGTCGGACGACAGTCCGGAGAAGATTCTGGCTTTCTACCGCCCGCAACTGGAAAAACACGGCAAGGTGATCGAGTGCCGCGGCAACCTCGATATCCGGAAAGATGGGATCGAGTGCAAGCCCTCAATGGAAAAGGACAAGTACGACGTTGAGCTTGCTGTGGGCACGGAGGAGCGCTTCCGCATCGTGGGCGTAAAGCCCAAGGGCACAGGTACGGAGTTTGGCCTGGCCTACGTGTCAATGCGCGGCGAACGCGAGACCCTCTAGCCGCACGGGGTGCCGCGACCGGCAGGGCATTTCTTGCGCGGCCGCGCGCCCCTGCGGTACCTTGACTGCTTCGTGGAACATCCCTGCCACAAGTGCGGAGCGCCGGTTGAGGATGGCGTTCCCTTCTGTTCCCAGTGCGGCGCGCCGCAGATTCGCGTGATGGGGCCGGAGAGCGGCAACACCGATATCTCCCCTGCGTCCACGCTGGAGCAGGCCCTGGAACGCGCCACTCCCACGGTTCCCACCCAGGCATCGACTGCAGCGCCGGGCGCGATTGACTGGTCACAGGGCTTTCCTGTGGCCGGAATGATGGGCCTGGCGATGGGCATTGCGTCGCTGATTCCGGTGGTCAGCATCGGCTGCTGCCTGTGGATGCTGGCTGGAGGCGCACTTTCAGTGGCGCTCTACCGGCGCCGCGTGCCCGCGGATGCCGTACCCACCGGCATGGGTATGCGCCTGGGGGCGGTCGCCGGAGTGCTGGGCTTTTTCTCCTATGCCGTACTCTCAGCGCTTGTCATGGCGATTCGCCACTTCGTGTTCGGAAGCGGCCGGCAGATGCGCGAGGCCATGCGCAAAGTGCTGGAGCAGGCCGCGGCCAGCAACCCCGATCCGCGCGCCCAGGAACTAATCCAGAAGATGACGACGCCGGAAGGCATCGCCCTGATCGTGATCCTGAGCCTGGTGCTTTTCTTTATTGCCTTCGTGCTCTTTTCAGCCCTCGGAGGCGCCTTGGGCGCTTCGCTCTGGGGGCAGAAGCAAACGGAGTAAGGCTGGCCGGTCTAGAGGCCGGTCACTTGCCGCCCGAGTCGCGTGGCGCGTATGATGCTGCACCCTGCGGATGCCCCGCCGCGGGAGTACGCAACGAAGGACTCCTGCTTATGGCCTCCAACGCCCCATCGCGATCCTCCGCCCCGCACCGACCGGCGCAATTGATGTCGGCCTCCGAAATTGAACGCTCCCTGGTCCGCCTGGCGCACGAAATCGTGGACAAGAGCGAAGACATTGCCAAGGTCGGACTGGTGGGCATCAAACGCCGGGGTGTGCCTCTGGCGGAGCGCCTGGCACGCTACATTCAGCGCATCGAGCCGGCGGGAGTTCCGGTTGGCACGCTCGATATCACGTTCTACCGCGACGATCTTTCCCAGGTGGCGCCCAAGCCCGTGGTGCAGATGGCCGAGGTGGGGTTCGACGTGGCAGGCAAGGACGTGATCCTGGTGGACGACGTGCTCTTCACCGGGCGCACGGCGCGCGCCGCCATGGACGCGCTGTTCGATCACGGCCGGCCGCACCGCGTGGAGATGTGCGTACTTGTGGACCGCGGGCATCGCGAGCTTCCCATTGAAGCCGAGTTCGTGGGCCGCAAAGTGGAAACCACCCTCGACCAGGTGGTCAAGGTCAACCTCCAGGAAGTGGACGGGGAAGACAAGGTCCTGCTGGTGCAGAGGGCCGATTTGTGAAGCGTCGCAGTCCTACGCCTCGTCGCAAGCCGGCCCGGCGTAGCCGCAAGGCACGCTCCCTGCTGGGTATGGAAGGCCTGCCGGCGGAGGAAATCCGCACCCTGCTGCGCCTGGCACGGCGCATGGATCCGCACAAGCCGCGGCCGCTGTTGCGCCACCGGCGCATCGCGCTGCTGTTCTACGAAGCGTCCACGCGCACCCGCGTTTCCTTCGAGTTTGCCGCCAAGGCACTGGGCGCCACCACCAGCGTGATTCACGCTTCCGCCTCCAGCATCGAAAAAGGCGAGTCGCTGGTGGATACCGGCTACACGCTTGTGGCGACCGGCGCCGACGCCATCGTGATCCGTCATCCTGCCGCCGGGGCTCCCCACCTGCTGGCGCGGCACCTCGAAGTGCCCGTCATCAACGCCGGCGACGGCATGCACGAGCATCCTTCGCAAGCGCTTCTCGACGCCTACACCATCCTGCGCCACAGGAAATCGTTGAGCGGCCTGCGCCTGACGATGGTGGGCGACGTGCTGCACAGCCGCGTGGCCCGCTCCAATATCCACCTGCTGTCCGCCTTCGGCGCGCAGGTGACGCTTTGCGGGCCGCCGGAGTTTGTGCCGGACGTGGCCGCCACGCTGGCGCGCGGGCTGCGCATTACGCGGCACCTCGAGGAGGCACTGCGGGGCGCCGACGTGGTGATGGTGTTGCGCGTGCAGAAAGAGCGCCTCGCCAGCCGCAAGCTCGACGCCGCAGAGTACGTCGCCGGCTACCAGCTCACCGCGGAGCGGCTCAAAATCGCCCGCCGGGATGCGCTGGTGCTGCATCCCGGACCCATCATTCGCGGCATGGAACTGACCGCCGAAGTCGCCGACGGGCCGCAGTCCGTGATCCGCGAGCAGGTGGCGAACGGTGTGGCGGTGCGCATGGCCGTCCTAGCACATTGCCTGGGGGTGGCGCGATGAGCAAAGAGCGGACGGACGGGGCGCTGCTCCTGCGCGGCGGCCGCGTGCTGGACCCGGCAGCACGCCTGGATGCCGAAATGGACGTCCTGTTGCGCGATGGCCGCGTGGCCGAGGTCGCGCCGCGCAACAAGATCCGCGGCTCGCACGACGCAAGTTTCGACGCCCGCGGACTCATCGTCGCTCCAGGCTTCATCGACCTGCACGTGCACCTGCGCGAGCCCGGCCAGTCCTACAAGGAGACCATCGCCAGCGGAACCGCGGCGGCCGCTGCCGGGGGATTCACTTCGGTCTGCGCCATGCCCAATACGGTTCCAGTGAACGATTCTCCGGAGATCACCGCCTGGATGAAGCTTCTGGAGCGCGGCGCCGTGGTCAACGTCTTTCCCGTGGCCGCTGCCACCGTCGGCAGCAAGGGCGAAAGGCTGACGGACTTCCGCGCGCTACAGCGCGCCGGCGCCGTGGCCGTTACCGACGACGGCCGCCCCATTCTCGACGACGCCGTGATGGGCGACGCCCTGCGCCTAGCGGCCCAGGTTGGATTTCCCGTGATGCAGCACGCGGAAGACACGCGCCGGACCGCCGGTTGTTCCATGCACGAGGGCGCCACCGCTTTTCGCCTTGGCCTGCGCGGCATGACCACGGCGGCGGAAGCGGACGTTGTGGAACGGGACGCACAACTCGCCCGCCAGGCCGGGGCGTCGCTGCATGTGGCTCATCTTTCCACCGCCGCTGCCTTGAAGGCGGTGCGCCGCGGACGCCGCAATCGCGCGCGCGTCACCTGCGAGGTCACTCCGCATCACTTCACGCTCACCGACGAGGCGGTCGGCGAATACGATACCCGAGCCAAGATGAACCCGCCGCTGCGCTCCGCCGCCGACTGCGAAGCCATTCTGGTGGCGCTGGCCGACGGCACCATCGACGCCATCGCCACCGACCACGCGCCACACGCCATCCACGAGAAGCAGGTAGAGTTTGAGCGCGCCGCCTTCGGCATCACGGGGCTCGAAACCGCGCTGGGTCTCGCCATCACGAAACTACATCGGGAAAAGCGCGTGCCGCTGCTGCGCATCGTGGAGCTGTTCACCGCCGGCCCGGCACGCGTGCTGGGCCTCAGGGGCCGGGGCAGCCTGGCGCGCGGCTCGTTCGCCGATGTCACCCTCTTCGACCCGTCGGCGCGCTGGACTTTTCACACGGAAAAATCGCTCTCTCGCTCGCGCAATACTCCTTTTGACGGCTGGCAGCTCGTGGGAAAAGTTGTAGCCACGATTGTGGGCGGGCACGTGGCCTATCGCGCTGAGTGAATCACGCAGTTGTGGTTTCCGCGTGGCGCTGCGGTTCTCTAATGGCTGCGGCGACCAGAGCACCCAGTCCGGCTCCCAGCGTCGCGCCCAGCACGAACCGCGTCCCCGGCCAGTTGCCGTGTAGTCCGGCGAGTTCCGCGGCGTAGTCGGCCAGATTGAGCGCTGCAACGACGGAGAGAGCCGCAAGAATCAGCGGTCGAGAAACCCGCAGCCACACTCCAGCGGCCGCGCCCAGGTAGATTCCCAGACAACGAGTGCACACCGCCACCGGCGCGCCCAGGATCCACAAGGAGCGCGCGGGATCCTGGTGGCAAACCGCAGAGAAGAACTGCGCGATGGCAAACACCGCCAGCGAGAATCCCAGGTAGGCGAAGAGGGGCGCGCTCACGGCCGCTGCAGCCAGCGAGCCGGGAACCAGGGCTACGGTCGCGACGCGGACTCTATTTTGGTTTTTCAAGCGATTGCCTAATCAACCCGAGGCAGAAATGATTCCGAGTTTTTTCCCCACGCGCGCCAGCGTCTCAAGCGCCTGTTTCAGTTCTTCGCGAGTGTGGGTGGCGGTGACGATGGTGCGAATGCGTGCCTTGCCCTCCGGCACCGTGGGGAAGCCGATCCCGGTGGCCATCACGCCCTCGGCGAACAGCGCGCGGGAAAATTCCATGGCCAGCCTTCCCTCGCCCACGATGACGGGGGTGATGGGCGTCTCGCTGGCCGGCGTGCTGACTCCGCCGATGTTGAAACGCAGGCGGCCGAGCTCCGCCTTGAAAAAACGCGTGTTCTCCCAGAGCTTCTCGATGCGTTCCGGCTCCTGCTCGAGGACGTCAAACGCCGCGATGCAGGAGGCCGCCACCGACGGCGGGTGCGAGGTGGAGAACAGGAACGGGCGCCCGCGATGGTAGAGGAATTCGATGAGGTCGCGCGAGCCGCAAACGTATCCTCCCAGCGCCCCGATAGCCTTGGAGAGCGTGCCCACCTGGATGTCCACGCGGCCGTGCACGCCGAAGTGATCCACGGTGCCGCGGCCGTTCTTGCCCAGCACGCCGGAGGCATGCGCGTCATCCACCATCATGATGGCGCCGTACTTTTCTGCCAGGTCGCAGAGCGCGGGCAGCGGCGCGATGTCGCCATCCATGGAGAACACGCCATCCGTAATCAGGAGCTTTCGCCCCGGCTCATTGGCCACGGCCCGCAACTGCTCCTCGGCGTGGGCTACATCTTTGTGACGGAACACTTTGATGGACGCCCGGGAAAGCCTGGCGCCGTCGATGATCGAGGCGTGGTTCAGCTCGTCTGAAATGATGAAGTCTTCCTTGCCCAGAATGGCCGAAACCGTGCCCGCATTGGCCGTGAAGCCCGACTGGAAAACCACGCTGGCTTCCACGTTCTTGAAGCGCGCGATTTTCTCTTCCAGCTCCAGGTGCACTCTCATGGTCCCCGCGATGGTGCGCACCGCGCCGGATCCCACGCCGAAGCGGCGCGTCGCCTCGAGCGCCGCCTCCCGCAGCCGCGGATGCGTCGCCAGGCCCAGGTAATTGTTCGAGGCCAGGTTGATCACCTTCTTGCCGTCGAAGGTGCACACCGGCGCCTGCTCGTCTTCCAGCACGCGCAGCCGGAAGTAGGTGCCTTTCTGCTTCAATTCGTTGAGCTGGTCGGTGAGATAGGAAAGAGGATTGGTGCGCGTGTCTGTGGCCATGGCGGGAATTAGTCTAACCTCTCCCGCCACAGGAACGGTATCCACAACCTGTCTTCGACGCTGCAAGAAACTACTTCTCGGGAGCAACTTCCTCCGCGGTGACGAACACCGGCTCGATGTCCGTGGGCACGTTCTTCAGCTTGTCCATGGCCGCCTGCATGGCAGGGTTGACCACGCTGTACTTGGCCAGCATCGCCTTGGCGCCGCTGTAATCGCCCTCGGCCTCAATGGTCAGCAGGTCGTGTGCTAGGTCGCGAACCGCCTGCTTGATTTTTCCCAGGTCCACGGAAAACGTCCCGTCCGAGTTTGCCCGGTAGGCGCCCTTCTCCGTGAAGTAGTTGAACTGCATGGCCATGCCGCGGGCGTGCGCCGACTTCACGCCGAAGCGCAGCGTGCGGAACGCCGAGGCCAGATAGGTGGTGTAGAGGCGGCGCTCGGCGGCTTCGCCCTGGCCGAGCGAGTCCTTCAGCATGCCCTTGTCCATCATGTACTGCAGCGCGAACAGGCCGGTGACGTCGGCTTTCGCCTCTTCAATGGCGCTGTGCAATTCCTTCAACTCCTGGCGGACGCCGGTCTTGCGCCCGGCCACGGTGATTTCCTGCGGGCCCAGCCCGTGCGTGATTTCGTGCGCCACGATGTGCGTGAAAAACGAGTTGAAGTCCAGTTCCTTCTGGTCGCCCGCTCCCAGCACGACTTTGGAAATCGGCATCAGGGTCTTCTCGAACTTGGCGCGCTGCACGTTTTTCATCATGGTGCGCTTGGAGCCTTTGAGCGCCACCACTTTTTCATCGTTGGGCAGGTTGTAGGCCGCGGTCTGCACGCCCTCGTTGCCGTCACCCGAGCCGATCACCTGGTTGGCCACCACGATCGGCGCCAGCGCCCCGATCTTGGGGTTGCGGTACTTGGGATCCACGGGCAGATTGTTTTCGATCTCCTGCAGATGGCGCGCCAAAAAGGCCAGCTTGCGGCTCTCTTCTTCGTCGCGCACGTTCACGTAGGCCTCGAAGCTGGCCTTGTAACCCAGCAGCTCGTCGTCGTAGGTCTCATACGGCCCGATGGTCACGTCTACGGGCGAGTCGAGGTCCATCCAGGCCACGTCGCTGGCGAAATAATCGTTGCTGCGGAAAGCGTCCGCGCGGAGCTCCAGGTATTTCTTGAGCGACGCATTCGTGGTCACCGCCGCCGCCTCGCGCAGCAGCGTGGCGGCCTTGTCCAGTCCCGCACGGTACTCCTCGTTGTAAGGCGCCAGGCGCAGCTTTCCATCGGCGCCGCGCCGCACCACAGTGAAAAATCCCCGCGCCTGCTCGCGCTCTTTTTCTCCCAGCGACTCCATCCAGGCTTCGACCTCGGCCTTGCTCGCGTTTTCGGGATAGAAGTTGGCGCCCGTCGGCTTGCGCGCCGGAGCGCCCGGCAAAAAGGCGGCATCGCCGTCCAGCTCTGACCACGGCCCCTTGTTGATCCAGAAGTAGCGCTGGCGCGCCTTGCCCAGGGGCGACTGGTCTTTCTTCAGCGCCGCCCAGGTGGCGGGGTTCTTCGCCCATTTCTGCTCCAGGTACAGCTCATCCATGACGCGCGCGGCCTCGATCACCTTGGCCAGCGCCTGGCGGTCGCCCGCGGAGAGGTGCGCCAGGTCCACGCGGTATTCGGTGGTGGCAAAGCGGGCGGCCATGCGGTTGAGCTCGGCCGCATCGGGGAACTTCGCTTCCTCGGCGGGCTTCTGCGTCGGGGAGCAACCAGACAACGTGAACAGCAGGAGTAAGAAAAGTGCGCGAGTTCTTATCATGATTGGCTTCCTGTCAGGTTGGACGAACTAGGTGTGGAGCAAGCCCTGGCCGCACCGGAGCGCATTCTTATTTCACTCCGTTGGGATACAGCAGGATCTTCGACGCTTCCCCGGTCTTCAACCTCTCCATCCCCTGGCTGAAGTCTTTCATGGCGATGCGGTCGGTGATCACGGGCCGCAGGTCGAGCTTGCCCGCCTTCAACAGCGCCTGCATTTGATACCAGGTCTGATACATGCGCCGCCCGTTGATGCCCTGAATGGTGATGCCCTTAAAAATGATGTCTTCGGAAAAATTCAGCGCGATGGGTTTCGAGGTCAGGCCCAATAGAGAAATCCGGCCGCCGCGGCGCACGATGTCAAAGGCTGTCCGGATGGCGTCCGGATGCCCGGCCATCTCCAGCACGGCATCCACTCCCTGCCCCGCGGTGAGCTCGAGCACGCGCGCCTTCACGTCTTCGCTCGACGGGTCGAGCACGAAATCGGCCTTCATCTCGCGGGCGATTTTTCTCCGGTGCTCGTTGACTTCAATGGCGATCACCTGCGCCGCGCCCACGGCGCGCGCCACCGCGATGGCAAACAGGCCGATGGGTCCGCAGCCGGTGATGGCCACGGTGCGCGCCGCGATTTCTCCGGCCAGCACCGTGTGCACGGCGTTTCCCAGGGGATCGAGAATGGAGGCATAGTCCAGCGGGATGGCCGGGTCCAGCTTCCAGATGTTCGACTCCGGGATGCGCACGTACTCGGCGAAAGCGCCGTCGGAGTCCACGCCGATGATGGACACGTTCTGGCAAATGTGCGCTTCGCCGGTGCGACACTGAAGGCACTTGCCGCAGGCAATGTGCATTTCCGCGGAAACGAAATCGCCGGGCCGTACGGTGGTGACTTCGCGGCCGACTTCGGCCACCTCGCCGCAGAATTCGTGCCCCGGAATCAGCGGAGGATGGATGCGGCGCTGCGCCCAGGCGTCCCAGTTGTAAATGTGCAGGTCGGTGCCGCAGACGGAGGCCACTTTCACGCGCACCAGCACGTCCTGCGGGCCGACCTCGGGCACGCGCATATTGCGCACCTCGGCGCCGGGACTTGCGTTGGCTTTTACCACCGCCAGCATGGTTTCAGGCATGGTTCAGGTCTCGTGTGTGGTGCGGCGGCGCGGTCGTGTGGCGCGGCCGTTCGCGGCCGCGTACGACGGCGGTGCAAAGTGGGAATTCTAGCACGCGCCGTGCATCACGCCGGTGCGCGCTTCAAGGCGCCGGTTCAGCCCAGCTCCACTTCCACCCCGCCCAGCTTTCCCGCCATGAGGTTGTAAAGCCACGCCATCAGCGCGCCGACCACAAAGCCCATGCCGCCGTAAAATGCCGGGGCAATCACGGCGAACACGATCATGGGCGCCGCCTCACCCGCCTTGCCCGTAGCCATGATGGCAATCCCGGCGAGCAGAAAAAACGGCACCAGCAGCAGTCCCACGACGACGTACATGGCGCCCATCATCTTGGCCACACTCATCACTCCCAGTGACTTGACACGTTGCATCGCTTCTCCCTTCAGGAGCGGTTTTTCTTTTCAGGAATTACCGCCGCCCTCTCACCTTTTCGTTTCCCCATCCGCCTCCGCCGGGCGACGCGATGCGCACACGCTCTCCCGCCCTGAGGCGCACGCTGGCCTTGCCGCCGAGTTTCTCGCGCGAGCCGTCACGCCGCAGCACTTCGCCGCTGCCCGGAGCGCCGTCGCCGCCGCCGGCCAAGCCGTACGGCCCGCGCGTGCGGCGGTCGGCCAGCAGCGTCACCTCGGCATCGGCGAGCACCTCGATTTCGCGGACGATGCCGTCGCCGCCGCGGTGGCGTCCCGCGCCTCCCGTTCCCCGCTGCAGCGCGTACCGCGTCACGCGGAAAGGATAGGCGTGCTCCAGCGCCTCCGCCGGCGTGTTCAGCGAGTTGGTCATGTGCGTGTGGATGCCGGAGACGCCCGCCTTGGTGGGCCGCGCTCCCAAACCCCCGGCGATGGTTTCGTAGTAGGCGAAGGGCTCGCCGGTTCGCGGGTCGATCCCGCCAATGGTGAGGTTGTTCATGGTGCCCGAGGATCCGGCGAGGATGCGATCTGGAAGCGCCAGGGCCAGCGCGCGCAAGAGCACATCCACAATGCGCTGCGAGGTCTCCACATTGCCGCCAGCCACCGCCGCTGGCGGCCGGGCGTTCACCACCGTGCCCACCGGAGCCACCACGCGCACCGGGCGCATCAACCCTGCCGTCGCCGGTACGTCTTCCGCCAGAAGGCAGCGGAAAACGTAAAAGCACGCAGAGAACGTAATCGCCTCCACCGCGTTGATTGAGCCCTCGACCTGGGGATCGCTGCCGGAAAAATCCACCGTGACCTCGTGGGATCCGTGCCGCGCCGACGCTTTCTTTTCGTGAAACGTCAGGGAAACGGCGATGCGCACCGGGGTTTGGCTGACGCCGTCGTCATCCAGAAAGTCTTCGCCGCGAAACGTGCCCCGAGGCACGCCGGCAAGAAAGACGCGCATCATCTCCTCGGAGTACTCCAGCAGATGGCGCATGGCACGGCGCACGCGCGGCAGCCCATAGCGCGCGCACACCTCCCGAAGCCGCGTGGCGCCCGTGTGGCAGGCCGCGATCTGCGCTCCCAGATCGCCTTCGCGCTCCTGCGGAGTGCGCACGTTGTGCAGCAGCAGCGCCAGCACGTCGCACTGCATCCGGCCGCGGCGCACGAGTTTCACCGGGGGAATGCGCAACCCTTCCTGGTAGATCTCGCGGCACAATCCCATGGAGCCGGCGTAGGCGCCGCCCACATCGGCGTGGTGGGCGCGCGAGGCCACGTAGAAGTCGGGTGCGCGGCCGCGGGCAGCCGCCTTCCGCGCGCGCACGAACACCGGCGCCACGAGCGTGATGTCCGGCAGGTGGGTTCCACCGGAAAAAGGATCGTTCAGCATGGCCACATCGCCCGGCTCGAGGGCAAAGGCCTCAATCGCCGCCCGCACCGACATGGGCATCGATCCCAGATGCACCGGCATGTGGTCGCCCATGGCCACAACCTCGCCGGCCGAGTCGAACACAGCACACGAATAATCGCGCCGCTCTTTGATGTTGGGCGAAAACGCCGTGCGTCGCAGCGCCGCGCCCATCTCCTCGGCGATGGAGTGGAAAATGTTTTTGAAGACCTCGATTTCGATCGGGTCGCGCGCCATGGCCTGCAAAGCTCCGAGTCTACGCCAGCGACGGCCTCCCGGCGCGTGCCGTCTTCGCCCCAGGGCAAAAGTTTTTTGTTGACACTGCTGCGAATCTACCCCAATATCCTGCGCTAGGCCTCACACTCACCCCACAGATTGGGTTTGAGGTGCAACGGCCCCGCAACTTGAGTCTGGGGAGAATGTTCCAGGAGGAACAACGAATGGCAAAGAAGGCAAAGAAGAAAGCTGCCAAAAAGAAAAAACACTAACTGCCCGCGAGGTTGGTTTCGCTTGCAGGAAGCCTGATCGAGGCTTCAGGGGCCGTCGCATTAGCGGCGGCCTTTGCTTTTCTCTCCGGCCGCTATTGACGCTCCGCCGCCGCCGCCGTAGTATCCGAGGCGAGCGAGCCGCAGTGTTTGCCGCTTTCGTCCCCGGCGCCGGAATGAAAAAGAAGCGGACCAAGTCGAACGCCCGCAGCAAGTCCGCCGATGTCATCATTCCGGACAAGCTCTACTTCCGCATCGGCGAAGTGGCGCGACTCTGCCGCCTGCCCGCCTACGTGCTGCGCTTCTGGGAGACAGAATTCGCCCAGTTGCGGCCGTCCAAGAGCAACACCGGACAGCGCATGTACCGCCGGCGGGAGGTGGAAATGGCGTTGCGCATCAAAGAGCTTCTCTACGAAGAAGGCTTCACCATCGCCGGCGCGCGCCAGCATCTGCGCACCGAGAGCAAGGCCATCAAGCTGCAGCCCGCTTTGCCGTTTGACGCCCGCCAGCTCCCCAAGGACCTCAAGAACCTGCGCCAGGGATTGCAGGAGGTCTTGGGTATTCTCTCCGCCCGCCGCTAGGCCGCGGGCCCGCTCCCGTCCGATCTCTCCGTGCTCCCCGTGATGAGCCGCGTGCCGCGCTGAAAGGTGAGATACGCCCACGCCCACTGGATCATCACCAGAACGCGGTTGCGAAAACCGATGAGAAAAAAGATGTGCACGAACAGCCAGGCCAGCCAGGCGATGAGGCCGGAAAGACGCAGTCCTCCCGGAAGATCGGCCACCGCGGCCGCGCGCCCGATGGTGGCCAGGGATCCTTTGTTGAGATAGACAAAATTCTGCCGCGGTTTTTTTTCGCGGTCGCGCACCACCGCGCGCGCCACCGCGCGTCCCTGTTGAACGGCGACGGGCGCGATCCCCGGCAGGAAATTCCCCTTCTCGTCCTTGGCGGCCGCCAGGTCGCCGATCACAAACACTTCCTTGTGCCCGGGGATGCTCAGGTCAGGTTCGACGAACACGCGGCCCGCGCCGTCCGTGGGCACTCCCAACATCGCGCCCAGCGGCGACGCCTTTACACCCGCCGCCCACAGCGCGACGGAGGCGGGCAACACTTCGTCGCCCAGCCGCACCGCACCCGGCTCCACTGCCGTTACCAGGGTCGAGGTACGCACTTCGACGCTCAGCTTCCTGAGTTGCGCCTCCGCGCTGCGGGAAAGATTCTCCGGATAAGAAGGCAGCACGCGCGGCCCGCCTTCGAGCAGCACAATGCGCGCCTGCGTGGGATCGATGGCGCGGAAGTCGCGCACCAGCGCCTGGTGCGCAATCTCCGCCAGCGCGCCGGCCAGCTCCACGCCCGTCGGCCCGGCGCCCACAATCACAAAGTTCAGCGGCTCTGTTTCTCCGCCCGCCGCCGCGCGCCGCTCTGCCAGTTCATATGCCAGCAGCACCCGCCGCCGGATCTCCAACGCATCCTCCAGCGTCTTCAGCCCCGGCGCCAGCGGCGCCCACTCGTCGTGGCCAAAGTAGGCGTGGCCAGCACCTGCGGCCACGATCAGGTAGTCGTATCCGAGATCCGGGCCTTCCTTGAGCCGCACGCGTCGCGCCGCGAGGTCAAACCCCGCGGCCTCGCCCAGCAGCACATTTACGTTGCGGTATTGCCGCAGGATGCCACGGATGGGAGAGGCGATATCCGCCGGGGAGAGCGCTGCCGTCGCCACCTGGTACAGCAGCGGCTGAAACGTGTGGTGGTTTTTGCGGTCCACCAGCGTCACCTGCACCGGCTGCCGCGCCAGGGCCTGCGCCGCGTAGAGCCCGGCAAATCCGCCGCCGATAATCACCACATGCGTACGCTGCTGCTGCATGGCTGGATTCCTAACTTCCATGTCATTCCCGGTGCCCGATTCGCAAGAGGGAGTCACGCTCCTGACTTATAATGAGCCCGCTTCCATACGATTCTCCTGCGTCGCGGGTGGTTCATGAAAAGCATTCTCGCCCTGATTGTTTGTTGTGGTTTCCTCGTCGCCTCCGCCTGGCCGCAGCATCAGCACCACGCCGCGTCCGCGCACAAGGTTGCCTCCAGCGCCCGGGTCGACGTCCAGGATGATGCAGCCACCGGCCGCCTGACCGTACGCCTCGGGCCATTGAATCTTCCCGCAGAGTCCGACCACACCGCCGTGGCCCAACCTCCGCCCATGCCTTTCGACGTTCCCTTCGATGGCTGGATCACCGCCTATCATCCCCGGCTGGTGGATGCGGCGGGCGTGGACGTTCCCGGCCGCATGCTCCACCACGTGGCCTTCTGGAACACTACGCGCTCCGACTTCCTCTGTCCCAACAAAGAAGAACACATTTTCGGCGCCGGCGGCGAGATGAATGACTGGCCCGCGCTTCCCGGCGTGGGCTACCGCGTGGCCAAGGGCGACCGCATTCGCATCACCTCCATGTTCCACAATCCCACGGAGAATGACTACCCGGAGGTGTACCTCGAGATCGCCATCGAGTACCAGCCGGGCAGCGAAGGCGCCGCTGCGCTCAAGAGCGTGTACCCCGCGTGGATTGACGTGGGCGAGTGCGGCCACTCGGAATACGACCTGCCCGCCGGCCTCAGCCGCAAGACGGGAAACTTCCGCCTCAGCTATTCCGGAATCCTGCTGGGCGTGGGCGGCCATTTGCACGACTACGGCCGGCGCCTCGAGCTGGTGCACGTCACGCGCGGGAAGCCTGTGGCCACGCTGGCCGCCGACCTCGATTCCCAGGGCCGCATCCTCTCCATGCCCACGGTGAATTTCATGGAACAAGGCGGCTATCGCCTCGAAGAGGAGGACGCACTCGAGGTCACAGCCATCTATGACAACCCCGTAGGCCACGAGTTGCCCGCCGGCGCCATGGGCATCGTGGTGGGCTACTTCTTTCCGGATGCGGGTGAGAACATGGCCGGGTTGCGGCGCATCCCCTCCCGCCGGCCGAGCAAATGAGCCTGCACCGGAGAAATGCTTTCCGAATCTAGGTTTGATTATTTCGGCCCGTAGAGCCAACTGCCGGCCAGCTCACGCACTGCTCCCGGGTTCGCCTCCACCTGGATGGACGCCTTGACCTCTTTTTGCCTGCTGAGCTCATTCTTGTCGAAAAAAACCAGGTAGACCTTAACCTTCTTGAGCTCCAGATTGTAAGCCACGTGCTGCAGCCAGGGCTTCCAGGTGGCAGATGTGTTCGGAATGTCCGTGGCAAACCGGTAGGTGGGGTTCTTGAGACCTCTCAACGCATCCAGCGGGCCGGAGAGAACGGTCCCGACGTTCAGGGTAACGGACTTGCCGTGCATGTCCGCGCCGGTCACAACGAAGGCGGCCGCAGTGTGAATTTCCGTGCTGCCCGGTTCCTTGGAGGCCAGCTTGCTGTCCTCGGGGAATTCCAGGAACGTATGCCACATCGCACCTTTTTCGATGGCCCCCAGCAGGTTCTCGCATTCCGCACAGGGCTCGGAGGGCGGTGTGGGAGCGGGCGCCGGTTCCGGAGGTGGCGCAGGCTTGGTCTTGGACGCCGCAGACTTGCGTGCCTTCGGTGAGCTCTTCTGTTGTGCTCCGGCCAGAGCAATGCAGCTTGTGGCCGCTGCCAGAACAATGATGGAAAGCGTGCGGCTGCACCTCATGATGTTCTCCTGGTTCAGGGCGTGCGCGGGCTTCCGGGGCGCAGCCCTCGCTTCACAGGCGTGTCGCCCACCGGGCGCGCGCCATGCTACCACGCCCGCGCCGTCCGTAGGCCGTGGTGTAAAATGACTTCATACCCTACACCGCTCTCCAGCGGTGTTTTTCCCGTCGGGACGTGGCGCAGCCTGGTAGCGCACTCGCTTGGGGTGCGAGGGGTCGGCAGTTCAAATCTGCCCGTCCCGACCATTCGTTGTCTGTTCCTTGGGACGCTTTCCCCGGCCGCCTCTTATAATCGCTGCTTCATCGTGTCCTCTCGTTACTCCAAACTCGGGCGGAACGCGGCATGATCGCCCAGGCGCTGCTGGTGGTGGCGCTAGCGGGCACCATCGCCTCCACTGTTTTTCTCGTACTGGCTCTCGTGGCCGCGCGCCGCTTTGTTCGCGAAGCTCGGCAGACGCAGCCGGAGCAAAGCACACCGCTTCCTGCAGTCTCCATGCTCAAGCCCGTGCACGGCATGGAGCCGCGCCTGGAGGAGCATCTGGAAAGCTTCTTCCTCCAGGACTACCCCGCGTTCGAAATCATCTTCGGCGCCCGGTCGGCAGACGACCCCGCGCTTGCCGTGGTGGAGGACCTGCGCCACCGTCATCCCCAGGTGCCCGTCAAGGTGGTGCTCTCCGGCAATCCGCCGTGGCCTAATGCCAAGGTCTGGTCGCTGGAGAAAATGGTCGCGGCAGCGGCGCACGATCTCCTGGTCATCAGCGACAGCGACGTGCGCGTTGCACCCCGCTACCTGGCCGAGGTTTGTGCTCCGCTTGCCAATCCCAAAATCGGCCTGGTCACGTGTGTCTATCGCGGCGTTCCCACGGGCGGTCCCTGGTCGCTGCTCGAGGCCCTGGGCATGTCGGTAGAGTTCGCCTCCGGTGTGCTGATCGCCAACCTGCTCGAAGGCATGAAGTTTGCCCTCGGCCCCACCATGGCGCTGCGCCGCGAGGTGCTGGAAAAAATCGGCGGCGTACGCGTTCTCGCCGACTACTGCGCCGACGACTTTGTCCTCGGCAAACTGGTGGCCGCCGCCGGCTTCGAGGTCCGGCTCTCTCGCCACGTGATTGACCACGTGGTGCTCGGGCGCGCTCTCTCCGCTTCGCTCCATCACCAGGTGCGCTGGATGAAGAGCACGCGCTACTCTCGCCCGCTGGGACACCTCGGCAGCGGGCTCACCTTTGCCATGCCCTACGCTCTATTGGGACTGGCTGCCGGCCTGGCCCTGGGCAACGCTGCGCTGGGGCTCGGACTCTTCGGATGGGGCGTCGCCAATCGCATGCTGCAATCGCTTGCCATCGGCTGGGGCGTGGTGCGCGATCCCAACGCCCGCGCCTGGTTCTGGCTTTATCCTTTGCGCGATCTTCTGGGATTTTTGGTGTGGTGCGCCAGCTTCTTCGGCGGCAGTATCGAATGGCGTGGCGAGCGCTATCGCCTCACCGAAGGCGGCCGCATGGTCAAGATCTGAGGGAGACTCGCGCCGCCTGCCGCCATTCCCCGCCGCCGACCCCTTCACAACCGCGTGTTAGACTGAGGTTTCTTCTGTTTTCTTGCCGGAATTGCCGGGAGAACCTTTCGTGTGCGGCATCGTCGGATTCACCCACAGCCACCGCCCTGAGAACGCCGACCTCATCCAGCGCGCCATGCAATCGCTGGTGCACCGCGGCCCCGACCAGCAGGGCGTGTGGCAGTCCGCGGACATCTCTCTCGGCGCCGTCCGCCTGAAGATCATTGACCTCGAGCACGGCGACCAGCCCATGTTCGAGGATTCTTCCGGCAGCGGCACGGTGATCGTTTTCAACGGCGAGATCTACAATCACGGCGAACTGCGCGCGGAACTCGAAGGCCTGGGACACCGCTTCCGCTCGCGGTGCGACACCGAAGTGGTGCTACGCGCCTTTCTGCAGTGGGATACTGCAAGCTTCTCCCGCCTGCGCGGCATGTTCGCCGCGGCGCTTTGGAACCCGTCGCCGCGCCGCCTGGTCCTGGTACGCGACCGGTTGGGCATCAAGCCTTTGTATCTCTTCCATCGCGGCCAGGATCTGTTCTTCGCCTCCGAACTCAAGGCCCTGCTCCTCCATCCTGAAGTCGAGCGCCGACTCGACCTCGAAGGCCTCAGCTACTTTCTCTCCATGAACTACGTTCCCGGCCCGCATACGCTGGTGGCCGGCATTCGCAAGCTGCCGCCCGGGCACTGGCTGGAATGGCAACAGGGCGACATCCGCAGCGAAGTCTACTGGCGGCTGCCGCTCGCCCCGGTTAGGCCGCGCTCGCTCGATTCCGCCAAGGAAGAGCTGGACGCGCTGCTGCGCGACTCGGTGCGCGAACACCTGATGTCCGACGTGCCTCTGGGCGTGTGGGCCAGCGGCGGGCTCGATTCCTCCACCATCCTGCACTACGCGCAGCAGGCGACATCGGCGCAGCTCAAAACGTTTTCCGTCTCCTTCCGCGGGCGCAGCTTTGACGAGAGCCCGTACTTCCGCGCCATTGCCCAGGTCTACGGCACCGACCACCACGAATTCGACCTCAATCCGGAAGTGGACCTGCGCGGCGCCATCGACGAACTCTCTTACTACTCCGACGAGCCCAGCGCAGACGCCGGCGCGCTGCCCGTTTGGTTTCTCTCGCGCATGAGCCGCCAGAACGTCACCGTCGCCCTCAGCGGCGAGGGCGCCGACGAACTCTTTGGCGGCTACTACACCTACGTGGCCGATGGCTACGCGCGCTCCCTGCGCCGCGTGCCCGCCACCGTTCGCCGCTCCCTGCTGGCCGCGCTTCGCCTCTGGCCGGCATCGGATGAAAAGATCAGCTTCGGCTACAAGCTCAAGCGTTTCCTCCAGGGATCGCTCCTTCCTCCCGACGAAGCCCATATCTTCTGGAACGGCACGTTTTCCGAGGCCGAAAAGCGCGAGCTTTTTTCTGTTCCCGACAGCACGCCTCTGGCGCGTCTGTTCGACGGCCTGCCGCCGGGCGGGACCTACTATCTTGCGCGCTACCTCGCCTTCGACCAGCTTCACTACCTGCCCGACGACATCCTTTACAAATGCGACCGCATGAGCATGGCGCACTCGCTGGAGGTGCGCCCGCCGTTCCTCGACCACCGCATCGTGGAATTCGCCGCCACCCTGCCGCCGGAGTTCAAGGTGCGCGGCGGCCAGCTCAAGGTTCTGCTCAAGGCGCTCATGCAGGACAAGCTGCCCACCAGCGTTCTCGAACGGCGCAAGGAGGGCTTCGACATCCCCGCGCACCACTGGATGCGCGGCCCCTTGCGCCCGCTGCTGCTCGATACCGTCACCCGTGAGGCTGTCGAAGCCACCGGCATTTTTCACTGGAGCGCCATGGAAAAACTGCTCGCCGACCATCTGGAGCGGCGCGCCGATCTTGGGTACCATCTTTGGGGAATCTTGACTCTGTTCCTATGGATGAAACGATGGAAAGTGCAGGCCTCACCCGCGGTGGAACAGGGTCGGGAAGCTCTGGCCGGCATTGCTCCCGCGATCTGATCGTCGTTTTCTTTGCCGCCGCCATCTTCGTCGGCGCCATCCTGAGCCCGCCTTCGCTCATGGATGACGTGGATGCCGTGCAGGCGCAGATCGCGCGCAACATGCTGCTCTCCGGAGACTGGGTGACGGCCCGCCTCAACGGCATCGCCTACCTGGAAAAAGCGCCCCTGCCTTACTGGATCATGGCCGTCTCCTTCGAGGTGCTGGGCGTCAGCGACTGGGCGGCGCGCCTGCCCCTGGCGCTGGGTGTGGTGCTTCTCTGCCTGCTCACCGCGCGCTTTGCACGCTGGGCCTTCGGCGAGCCCGCCGGGCTCTACAGCGGAATCGTGCTCTCGACCTCTGTGGGCCTGTTTCTTTTTACCCGCATCCTGATCCCGGATGCGCTGCTCACGCTCACCATCACCCTCGGCCTCTGGGCTTTCCTGCGCGCGCTTGAAGAAGACGAGGCGCATCCGCGCCGCTGGGCTCTGGTGTTCGCCGCCAGCGCGGGCGCCGGCCTACTTCTCAAGGGACTGATTGCCGTTGTGTTTCCCGCGGGCGCGGTGCTGGTCTATCTTTCGCTCACGCGCCAGCTTTTTCGGCGCCGCACCTGGCAGCGCCTGCATCCCTTCACCGGCCTCGCCGTGCTGCTGGCCATCGCTGCGCCCTGGCACGTGCTGGCCACGCTGCGCAACCCGCCTTATTTCGATTTCACCTGGCGCAGCGCCCCCGGCGAGTATCACGGTTTTTTCTGGTTTTTCTTTCTCAACGAGCACGTCTTCCGTTTCCTGGACATGCGCCACCCGCGCGACTACAACACCGTCCCTCGCCACCTCTTCTGGTTGTTCCACCTGCTGTGGCTCTTCCCCTGGAGCGTCTACCTGCCCGCGCTCTCCCGCGTGAGTTACCGCCCCGTGGACCGCGCCGGACGCGCCCGCCTGATGGCCCTGTGCTGGATTGGGTTTGTCATGATCTTTTTCACCTTTTCCACTACGCAGGAGTATTACTCGATGCCCGTCTACCCTGCGCTGGCGTTGCTGTTGGGGTCAGCCATGGCGGGTGAGGGCCGCTGGCTGCGCATTGCGCCGCGGATTGTGGCCTCGATTGCCGCCGTCGCGGTGACCATCATTGCCGTCATTCTTTTTCTGGTGCGCGCGGCGGCCACTCCCGGTGACATCGCCTCCGCGCTCGCGCAAAACCCCGAGCTCTACACCCTCTCCCTCGGGCACATGGGCGACCTCACCCTGGCTTCGTTCGCCTACCTGCGGACGCCGCTGGTGGTTGCCGGTGTGGCTTTCCTGTTCGGCGCGGTGGCTCTGTGGCGTCTGCGGGAGCGCCGCGCCATCCTCGCCATGGCGCTCATGATGCTGTTGTTCTTTCACGCCGCGCGGCTGGCCATGGTCGTATTTGACCCCTACCTGTCCTCCCGCCACCTGGCCCGCGCTCTGCAGCAGGCCCCGCCGGGCCGGCTCATCACCGACGGCCAGTACTACACCTACTCCTCGGTGTTTTTCTACACCAACCGCCAGGCATTACTATGGAACGGACGTGCCAACAATCTGGAGTACGGTTCCTACGCCCCGGGAGCGCCCGATGTCTTTCTCGATGACGCCGGCTTCGGGCAACTGTGGAGCGCCGCGGAGCGATCTTACGTTGTGGCCGAACGCCCCGGAGTCTCTCGCCTGCGCCAGCTCGCCGGAGCAGAGAACCTGCACCTGGTGGCGGAGGGTGGCGGGCGCTACCTGTTCACCAACCACCCGCTGGACGGAGCGGCCGCGCCCTAGGAGCTTTGCTTGATTTCACGGGAGAGCCTGCTGCAGCGCGAAACCTGGATGGTTGCCATGGACGCCCTGCGCGCCAACAAGCTCAAGGCTTTTCTCACCATGATGGGCGTGGTAATCGGCAGCGCCAGCATGGTGATGGTGGTGACCGTGGCGCTGACCGGCAAGCGCTACATCATCGCGCAGATTGAGGGCGTCGGCTCCAACCTCACCTACGCGCAGTTGATCCGCCACGGGGAGCGCGGCACCACCTCCATCAGCGACGAAATCAGCCTGGCCGACATGGAGGCTGTGCGCAAGGGCATTACGCAGGTGACGGAAGTCGCCGCCACGCGCGACCTGCCCATGGCCGTCGTGGTGAACGGCGTGGAACGGCCGGTGAGCCTGGTGGGCGTCACCGAAGGCTTCCAGACCATTCGCAATCTGGTCATCCTCCGGGGCCGCTATTTCGACGCCGAGGACATGGCCTCGCGCAGCAAGGCCTGCCTGATCACCAAAGATCTCGCCGACGTGATGTTTCCGCTGGGCGATGCCGTGGGCCAGTCCGTGCGCGTGGGCGAGATCACGTTCCTGGTGATCGGCGTCTTCCGCGAGCGCATCTCCACGTTTGGACAGTCCGAGCTGCAACGCGACTCGGTGATCATTCCCTTTTCCCTCATGAAGTACTACACGGGAACTGAGTTCGCCGAGGTGCTCTACGCGCAGGCGGCCGCGCCCGATGCCGTTCCCGAGGTCACGCGCCAGGTGGAGGGAATCCTCAAGAGCCGCCATCGCGCCGAGGCCGCCTACCTGGTGCAGAACCTGGCCTCCATCCTCGACGCGGCGCAGAAAATTTCCCTCGCCCTCACGGCGGTGCTGCTGGTGGTTTCGCTGATGGCGCTGGTCATCAGCGGGATCGGCATCATGAACATCATGCTGGTCACGGTGACCGAGCGCACGCGCGAAATCGGGGTGCGCAAGGCCATTGGCGCGCGCCAGGGCGACATCCTCTCTCAGTTTCTGGTCGAAGCCGCCATCATCAGCGGCACCGGCGCCGTGCTTGGCATTGTGGCGGCCACAGGACTGCCCATCCTGGTGCGGCCCTTCCTGCCCGGACAACTTGCCGTCCCCGTTTCCTGGATTTCCGTGGTGGTGGCCTTTGTGGTTTCCTGCGCCACCGGGCTGGTCTTTGGATTCCTGCCCGCGCGCAAGGCCGCCAACCTGCAGCCCATCGAGTCCTTGCGCTACGAGTAGGTTACAGCGTTCAGTCGCCGGAGGCGCGAATGGCGTCCAGCTGGTCGTCTTCGATGCCCAGCTTCTTGCGTCCCTCGGGACTAATGCGGTGCGGCGTCCAGGGCGGATCCCACACCACATTCACTTTCGCCGTGCTCACGCCTTCCATCCCCAGAATGGTCTGGCGCACATCGCGGCTGATCTCCGTGTGCGAGGGGCACCCCTGCGCCGTCAGCGTCATCTCCACTTCGACCTCACCCGCCTCGCTGACTTCCACCTTGTAGATCAGCCCGAGGTCCACGATGTTCAGCGGAATCTCCGGATCGTAGCAAAGGTGAAGCTTTTCCATCACTTCTTCGGACGTTGGCATAGAACTGTATTGTACCCAACTTTCCAACCGGCGTACCGGCCCGCTGCACTCGGCGCTGGCTACTCTTCCGCCACCGCGAACTGCAACTTTCGCTGGAAGCGGTCAATGCGATCCAGCAGCACGCGCACGCGGGCCCCCATCGAATACATCTTTTTGGAGCGTTCCCCGATGATCTGGCGCGTGTTTTCCCGGTAGGTGTAGCGGTCACCGGTAAGCGTGGCCAGCGGCACCAGCCCCTCGACAAACAGGTCCAGCAGCTCGACGAAAAATCCGAAGCGCGTCACGCTGACGATCAACCCGTCGAATTCCTCGCCGACCTTATCTTCCATGAAGCGCAGCTTTTTCCACTCCATCAGTTCGCGCTCGGCATCGTCGGCGCGCCGCTCCGCCTGGCTGCACTCCTCCGCAATGTCGGCCAGCACCGCCTGCGCGATGGGGCCGCCGCGCTCCGCCTTCTCCGCTCCTTTTGTTCCCAGGCGCGTCCTCTCTTTCGATCCATGCTTCGACCACGGCGAAGGCCGCGTCCGTTGTGCCGCCGCACTCGTACCCTGCCCGCCTTCCTGCTCCAGCACCTCCTTCAGAATGCGGTGCACGACCAGGTCGGGATAGCGCCGGATGGGCGAGGTGAAGTGCGTGTAGGTTTCCGCCGCCAGCGCAAAGTGCCCTTCGTTTTCCGCCGAGTACCTGGCCTGCTTCAGCGAGCGCAGCATCAGGTAGCTGAGAATGCGCTCTTCGGGCTTGCCGGCGATTTTTTCCGTCAGCTTCTGGTACATGCGCGGCGTGACGTGCACGTCCTGCGGAATTTCCACGGGACGCGGATTGCGCCCGCTGGCCTGTCGCGCCCGCCGCTCGCCGCGCAACTGCACGCGCTGGATGGGCAGCGACCCTACGCCCAGCGAGTAGCCGAACGTGGCTGCGATGGTTTCAAACTCGTACACCTTCTTCGCGTCGGGCTTCTCGTGGATGCGGTAGAGCGAGGCCACCTCCCTCTGCTCCAGGTACCCGGCCACGGTCTCGTTGGCTGCCAGCATGAACTCCTCGATCAGCCGGTGCGCGATGTTGCGCTCCGACTTCAGGATGGCCCGCATCAGCCCGAACTCATCAAACTCGATCACCGGTTCCGGCAAGTCAAAATCAATCGAGCCGCGCCGCGCGCGCTTGCGGTTCAGGATCAGGGCCAGCTCGCGCATCAACTCCAGGCCCTCCACCAGCGGCGCGTACTGCTGCCGCAGCCCCCGGTCGCCCTCCAGAATCAGGTTGACGCTGGTATACGTCATCCGGGCGGCGCTGCGGATCACTCCTTCGTGCACGTCGTAGCCCGCCACGTCACCGCGCGCGTCAATTTCCATCACGCAGCTCATCACCAGGCGCTCCGCCTGCGGCCGCAAACTGCAGATATCGGCGGAAAGCTCCACCGGCAGCATGGGCACGGCGCGGTCGGGAAAGTACACCGAGTTGCCCCGCAGCCGCGCTTCCAGGTCCAGCGCTGAGCCCGGCTGGACGTAGTACGCCACGTCTGCGATGTGCACCTGCAACTCGTAGTTGCCGTTCCCCAGCCGCCGCACCAGCACCGCGTCGTCAAAGTCGCGCGCCGTTTCTCCATCAATGGTCACAATGGGCAGCTCGCGATAGTCGCGCCGGCGGGCAAGTTCCGGCGCCGGCACCATATCGTCCACCGCCTGCGCCTCTTCCATCACCTCCGCCGGGAAGCGGTGCGGCAGGTGATACTTGCGGATCACGATCTCCACGTCCACGCCGAAATCTTTTTCGTATCCCAGGATTTCAATCACCCGGCCGCGCGGATTCTGCGTGGGCGTCGGCCAGTCCGTGATCTCCACGTCTACCACCACACCCTCGAGGTCCTGAAATTCGGCGCGATGCTGCGCCTCAGGACCCAGAACACGGTGGGCGTCCTTTGCGGTGGGCCTTGCAGCAGGCCGCTCCAGGCCTCGCGGAATCACAATCTCCTGCGTGATCTTTTCGTCGATGGGGGTCACCGTGTTGTGGCGCGCACCGTAGTGGAACGTGCCTACGACCGTGGTGTGTGCCCGGCCCAGCACGCGCAGGATGCGGCCCTCGGCGCGTCCCTCGCCGCGCGGCGGCCCCATCTCCACCAGCACGCGGTCGCCGTGCATGGCTCCGCTCATGGCTTCGCGCCGCACGTAGATGTCTCCGCTCAACCGCTCGCGCAGCGGCTCGCTCTCCGGAATCACAAACCCGTAGCCGTCGCGATGCATGGTCAGCCGCCCCGTCACCACGTTCTGCCGGCCTTCGGTCTTGGGCAGCGCGTAACGCTCCCCGCCCGCTTCCACCAGTTGGCCGCGCTGCACCAGGCGGTCCAGGCGTTCCTGCAACTCGCGCCGCTCTTCGCCGCGCGCGCCCAATTCGCGCACCAGTTGCTTGAAGCTGGCCATGCGCTTGGTCTGCCGTCCGATGTGCCGCAGGATGGTGTTGTCGGAAATCATGGAAGTGTGAATCGCTCGTAGCTCTTGGCTTTGGCTTGGCGCCTATTATTTGCCGCGTGTTCTTTTCAGCATCCCCGGCAACTCCGAGCGCGTCAGCCACAGTCCCGCCGCCACCGCGCCCGCCCAGGTCATCGTAACCAGCGCCAGCGACGCCACATCTGCCGCGCGGCTGCCGTCGAGCTCGACCGTGCGCGCCACCGCCACTCCCGCCGCGCCCGCCGCCGACGCCGTCACCGCCGCCTTGGCCAGTTCTTTCCACGGCAGCGTATCCAGCGGCACCAGCCCCTTGCGATGGAGCAGCCAGGCCAGCACCGCCGTATGCCCCAGGATACCGAGACCCGATGCCATGGCCAGCCCCACCACACCCATCGCGTCAAACAGCCACGCGTACACCGGCAGTGACGCCAGCGTCACCAGCGTTCCCGCCGCCATGGGCGTCATGGTATCGCCCGCGGCGTAGAACCCGCGCGCGTACAGCGCCTGCGCCGCCCACAGCCCCAGCGAGAGCGCAAACCACAGGAAGTATGCTGCCGTGGTCTCGGAGTCGGAAAATTGGAAGCGCCCGCGCCGGTACACCAGGTCCACCAGCGGCAGCGCTGCGGCCATCATCCACGCCGAGGCCAGCAGCGCCAGCGCCGTCACGCGATAGACGGAACGGCTCACCGTCCCCGCAAACTCTTTTCTTTTGCCTTCGCCGAACAGACGGGCAAAGAAGGGCAGCGACGCCTGCCCCGCCGCCTGCGCCAGCACCGCCACCGGCACGGCGAACAGGCGCTTGGCGTAGTTCAGCCGCGTGATGTCGCCCGCGCTGCCCGAAGCAAAGTAGCGCAGGATCCAATCGTCCGCCGTCACCAGCGTCACCCCCAGCATCAGCGGGATGGAGAGCCAGATCCACTCGCGGAACGCGGGATGGTTCACGTCCCAGGAAACGCGGTAGCGCATCCCCGCCCTGTGCGCCCCGATGGCGTTCACCAGGAACGGCCCGGCGAAGCTTCCCACCACGGCGCCCACGGCCAGCGACGCCACGCCCAGCTTTGCGCCCAGCAGCACGCCGCCCGCGATGATGCCCACGTTGTAGAGCAGCGGCGCCAGCGCCGGATAGAGAAACTGCCGCCGCGACATCAATACCGCGGAAACCACTCCGCCCACGTAGAAAAACAGCTGCGCCGGCAGCAGAATGCGCGTCAGGTTCACGCACAGCCGCAGTTGCTCCTCCGTGAAT
>CAYRII010000008.1:0-27620 GCA_964424245.1 uncultured Terriglobales bacterium
GAAGATGGAGTGGCTCGATTCCTCCGCCGCCCTCGATGCCATGTTCGCCAAGATCGCGGAACGGCGCGGGCGCGCCTCGTGAGAGAATCGTGCGGCACGTATAGAAATCACCATCACCCATGAAAAACAGGAACGCAGCCGCGAAGACCACAGGACATCTCAGAAAAATCGTGGAGTCCTTTCCGCGCGTCACCGTTACGGTGCTTGGCGACCTGGTGGCCGACGAGTTCGTCTACGGCGAAATCGCCCGCGTCTCGCGCGAAGCTCCTGTGCTCATCCTCAAGCACCGCGAGCGCTCGGTGGTGCCGGGCAGCGCCGGCAACGCCATCTGCAATCTGGCGGACCTCGAGGTCAACGTGCTCCCCGTGGGCGTGGTGGGCGACGACGAACCCGGAAAGCTGCTGCTGCGCGCCTTTCGCCACCGCCACATCCCCGTCAACGGCGTCTTCCAGCTCAAGGATCGTCCCACCGTCACCAAGACGCGCATCCTCGCCGGCATGACGCATTCCGGACGCCAGCAGGTGGTGCGCGTGGACCGCGAGCCTGACACTTCTCTCGATCGCTTCACCGTGCGCGAGCTCGTCATGGCGGCGCGCAAGTACGCGCGCGCCTCCGACGCCCTGCTGGTCTCCGACTACGGCTACGGCGCCGCCACGCCCGAGATGCTGGAGAACGTTCGCGCCTCCGGCATTCCCGTTACCCTGGACTCGCGCTTCCGCATGCTGGAGTATTCCGGCGTCACCGCGGCCACGCCCAACGAGTCCGAGGTCGAGGAGGCCCTGCACACGCGCATCGGGACCGATCGCAAACGCCTGCTCGCCGCCGGCCGCACCCTGCTCAAGCACATGGGACTGGACGCCCTGCTCATCACTCGCGGCCGCGACGGCATGGTGGCGTTCGAGCGCGGCCGCCCCGCCCTCGAAATCCCCATCCACGGCTCCGACCAGGTCACCGATGTCACCGGAGCGGGAGACACCGTCATCGCCACCTTCACCGCCGCGCTCGCCGCGGGCGCCGGCCCCGCCGACGCGGCCCGGCTGGCCAACTACGCCGGCGGCATCGTGGTGATGAAGCGCGGCACCGCCACCGTCTCCCGCGAGGAGTTGCTGGCGGCCCTGGAACGGGAATGACGCACCCGGCGGACCGCATGCACACGTCCCCTGAATCCTCGAACCCGGCGGCGGAAAAAATCCTGGACCGCGCCGCGCTCCGGGAGCGCGTGGCTGCCTGGCGCCGCGCCGGCGATACCGTCACCCTCACCAACGGCTGCTTCGACGTTTTGCACGTGGGCCACGTGCGCTATCTGCGCGCGGCCAGAGCGCTGGGCGGGCGCGTGGTGGTGGCCGTCAACGGCGATGCCGGGGTGCTCGCCCTGAAGGGCGAAGGCCGGCCGCGCATGCCCGCCGCCGAGCGCGCGGAAGTTCTCGCCGCGCTCGCCGACGTGGACGCCATCGTGATCTTTGACGAGCCCGACGTCCGCGCCCTCATCCGCGAGATTCGCCCCGACGTTCATGCCAAGGGCACCGATTACACCGTCGAGACCGTTCCCGAACGCGACGTGGTGCGCGAATGCGGCGGCCGCGTGGCCATTGTCGGCGACCCCAAAGACCACTCCACCAGCGACATGCTGCGCCAATGGAACGAATCCTGATCGTGCGCCTAGGCGCGATGGGCGACGTGCTGCATGGCCTGCCCGTCGCCGCCGCCCTGCGCTGCGCCTTTCCTGACGCCCTCATCGGATGGGCGGTCGAGGAGCGCTGGTCGGAGCTGCTCGTGGTCCAGGGCGAACCGCTCGAGGGAACCTGTTCGGAAAATCGTCCCATGCTGGATGCCGTGCATCCCGTCAATACGCGCGCCTGGCGCGCCATGCCCTTTTCCCGGCTGGCTTTCGGCGACGTCGTGAAAGCCGTCTTGAAGATCAGCAGCAAGCGTTACGAAGTTGCCCTCGACCTCCAGGGCCTGCTCAAGTCCGCCCTGGTGTCGCGTGCCAGCGGCGCGTCCCGGCGCCTGGGATTTGCCCTGCCGCGCGAGCGCGCTGCCGCCTGGTTTTACACGCATCGCGTCAGCGCCTCGGGAACGCACGTCGTCGAGCAGAACCTCTCGCTGCTCACGGCGCTTTCTCTTCCTGCAGCCGCTCCGGAACTCGTTCAGCTTCCCCGCGACGCATCCTGCGAAACCTGGTGCGAGGCCGAACTCCAGCGCCACGGCGTGCAGAGCTTCGCTCTGCTCAGCCCGGGTGGAGGCTGGGGCGCCAAGCTTTGGCCCGCCGCGCGCTACGCCGAGGTGGCCCGCGCTTTGGCCGCCGATGGTTTGCGCTCCCTGGTGAACATCGCTCCCGGCGAGGAGGACCTGGCCCTGGAAGTGGAAAAGAACGCCGGCGGCGCAGCCATGCCGCTGCGCTGCACCGTCGGTCAACTCATCGCTCTCACCAGGCGCGCGCGGCTGTTTGTGGGTTGCGACTCCGGCCCCTTGCATCTGGCGGCCGCGCTCGGCATTCCCGTTGTCGCCCTCTTCGGGCCCACGGACCCGGCGCGCAACGGCCCTTGGGGCACGCGCAGCGTGGTGCTGCGCCGCCCCGCAAGCCAAACCTCGTACTCGCACGTCGCCACGCCCGATCCCGGCCTGCTGTCCATCTCCAGCGCAGAGGTCGCTGCCGCCGCGCGCAGCCTGCTGGAGGAACGCCATGGCTGAGTGGGGCAGCCTCGCCCGGCGCATCCGCGTGCCGCTGGGCTTTCTCTTCGCCGCGGTTTATCTTTGGCTGGCCGCGCCGACCTGGGAATCCATCGTTGCCGGCAGCGTGGTGGCCGCTCCGGGACTCTGGCTGCGCGCTCTTGCTTCCGGGCACGTGCGCAAGAACACCGCGCTCACCACCGCGGGCCCTTACGCCTACACCCGCAACCCGCTCTATCTGGGCTCGGTCATCCTGGCTGCCGGTTTTGCCCTGGCCGCGCGCAGCGTCTGGCTGGCCGCGGGCCTGCTGCTGTTGTTTCTCGCCGTGTATCTTCCCGTAATCCGCTCCGAAGAGGAATTCCTGCGCCGCACTTTTCCGGAGTTCGAAGAATACGCCCGCCGCGTGCCCCGGTTGGTTCCCCGCGTTCCTGGAGAACCGGCCGCACACGGAGAATTTTCCCGGGAACTCTACCTGCGCCATCGCGAATACAACGCGCTCCTGGGCGCTGCGGGCATGATGGCGGCGCTCGCCGCCAAGCTGCTGTGGTTTCGCGGCGCCTAGGTTCCCGCGGTCGCTATTGCAGCTGGAAGCGCTCGCGCATCACGCGCTGCAGCCGCGGCTTGTACAAGATGTCGAAGGCCAGTTGCTTGCCCGGGAACATGGCCAGCGCCGCGCGGCGCGCGTTGGCCACCAGATCCGCCGCCTCTTCCACCGTCAGGTCCGGGTCCTGGCTCAGGACCGACGTCACCATGGCAATCATCACCTGCAGGCGGCGCAGACGGCGGCGTTCTTCTTCCAGCTCTTCCGCGGTAAGCGCTTCCGGAACGGGCTGCGATCGATCTGCTTCCGGGGTCGTCATCGGTTCCGCCAGAACGCCAAAACTTGTGCTTGTGGAAGAGCGCAATTTGCGGGAAACTGGCCTCCACTGCGGCATCATACACCCGCGTGCCTGCCGGTTTCCGAGGCTCGCTGCGGGTAAGGAGGCGCCATGCCCGATCTGACGCCATCGCAACAGGCGCTGGTGCAGGTGTTCGACACTGCCGACGAAACCGAGGCCATGGTGATCCAGGGCCTGCTGGATTCGGCCGGCATCGAGTCCATGATCACATCGCCGGATGCGCCGCAGGAGGTCATGCCCGGGCTGGGCGGCGTAGTGATTCGCGTTCGCGCCGACCAGGCCGCAACGGCGAAGCAACTGATCGAAGACTACCGTGCCAGCTCGGCCGTGGAAGTCACGGAAGAGGCGGGCGGCGACTTTCCTCCTTCCGAATAGCCCGCCGCCTTCAAGGCCCGCGCGGTTGCGGCTGCAGCTGCGGCGCCGCGGATTGCGCCGGCCAAACTGTTTTTCCGTCGAGATAAAAGGTCAGCGCGCCCATGGTGTCCGTGCGGAAGGTGCGCACGCGCGCGGCGCGCAAGCGCTCCAGCACCTCGGTCCGCGGATGCCCAAAGGGGCTGCGGAATCCCACAGAAATGGCCGCGTATTGTGGCCGCACCGCGGCCAGCCATTCGGGCACGGTGGAAGTGGCGCTGCCGTGGTGCGCCACCTTCAACAGTTCGGCCTCGGGCTCGAGCTGCACCATGCGACGCTCCATGGAGCGCTCGGCATCGCCCGCCAATAGCGCCGATGTCTCTCCCAGCCGCACCCTCATGGCCAGGGAATCGTTGTTGCGCGGGCGCGCCTTCACCTCCCAGTCGCGCGGCGGCGCCAGCACTTCCACCGCGGCTCCTCCCCACTCGATGGCGTCGCCCGCGGCGAGCGTCGTCACACGCACTCCCTGCGCTTTGGCCTGCTCGAGAAGCGCCGCGAATGCCGGAACGGGAGGATTGGGGCCGTGCCACAGCTCGCGCGGCTGGAAGTTGGCCAGCACGCTGCGCAGCCCGCCGATGTGGTCGGCATGAGCGTGGGTGAGCGCCACGGCATCCAGCCTCCGGATGCCGCGCGACCATAGATAGGGCGAGACCACTTCCTCTCCTACGTCGAACTCCGAGGCGGATCCGCCGAGCGACCCGCCGGCGTCCACCAGCAAAGTGCGTCCCTCGGGCGAAACCACAAGGATGGCATCTCCCTGGCCCACGTCGAGCAGCGTTACCTCCAGGACTCCGGGGCGAAATTTCGCCGCGGGCGCGAAGAACACCAGCATCACGGCAGAGGCCGGCACGAGCGCCAGCCCGGCCGCGGCCAGCCAGCGGCTGCGGCGCGCGGTCACGAGGGCGAAGACAAAGACTGCAGCGGCGACCAGTGACAGCGCCAGTCCCGGCTCGGGCAGGCGCACGTCAGCGGTGCGCAGGGCAGCGAACGCCTCCACGGTGCGCGTGATGCCGCTCAGCGCCAGTGACGCCACCATGGCCGGAACGCGCGCCAGCGGAAGGCTAAGGAAGGAAAGCGCCACGGAGAGCATGGCCGACGGCAGCAGGATTGCAGTCAGAGGCATGATGGCGGCGTTGGCGGGCAGCGCCGCCAGCGTGGCGCGATGGAAGTAGACGGCCATGGGCAACGCCAACGCCACCTGCATCAGCGCCGCCACCAGCACCACGTCGTAGACGCCAAGCGCCAGCCGTGCCAGTCCGGCGAGCGACGCTTGGGCCAGGCGCGGCGGCAGCCAGCGCGCCAGGCGCGCGGCCAGCAATCGCAGGTCGAGGCGAAACTGCGCCAGGCGCGGCGCGAGCGCCACGTCATACTCGACGGAGTCCAGCTGCTCGAGCGCGCGGCGATAGGGGAGCGACGTACGCTCGAGTAGCGGCAGCGCCAGACCGGCGATGGCCAGCACGGCGACAAAGGTGAGCTGGAAGCTGGCATCGAAGAGCGCCCGCGGATCCACGATCAGGAGCAGCAAGGCGGCGGCGCCGATGGCGTTCAGCGGGGCGCGTTCGCGGTAGAGCAGCCGCGCGCCCAGGTAGAGCGCCAGCATCAGCGTGGCGCGTTGCGCCGGAATTCCCTGGCTGGAGAACCAGGCGTAAGCGGCGGCGACCGCCAGCGTCACCATGGTTGCTGGAATCTCCGCAGCGCGCAGCCGCCGCATAACCCAGAAAACAACGAACGCCAAAAGGCCCACGTGCAATCCGGAGACCACCAAGATGTGGTAAGTGCCGGTGCGCTGGAAGTTCAGACGCGTGCCGCGTTCCAGGGCGGCGCGCTCGCCCACCAGCATTGTGGCCAAAAGCGCGGCCTGCTCTTCGTCCCACAGGTCGCGCAAACGCTCGAGCACCGCGCGGCGCGCGGCGCTGCGCCAGGCCTGCAGCCGCGATCCGGAAAATCCGGGCAGCATTTCCACCTTGTCCGTTCGCACCGAGGCCAGCGCCGCGATGTTCTGCCCGGCGAGATAGCCGCGATAGTCGAAGGAACCGGGATTACCGAAGTTGCGCGGCAGACGGAGGCGCGCGGGAAAGCGCAAGCGCTGGCCGTAGCGCAGGTCGGGCATGCGCGGGGATCCGTCTTCTGCTTCCTCTTCCTCGTCGGCGGCGCGCGTGGGGGCATAGAGCGTGAGGCGCAGCCCCAGGCGAACGGGATGCGCCATGTTGTCGAGCTCGACCTGCTCAGTCTCTACGTCAACCACCTGCCGCGGACCGCCCCAGGCGCTCTGGCGCGGCGCGGCATCGTGCGTGACGTGCGCGGTGATGACGGCTTCGCGGCCGCCGGTGAAGCGTCCGACGGCGGCGAGAGAAGCGCGCGCGGCATCACGAGATTCGAGGTTCAGCGCGCCCAGCGCCGCCAGCGCAGCCAGCGCGCAGGCCATGGCGGCTCGCGGCCTGCGTCCCAGAAACCATGCAGCGGCAGCCAGGAAGGCGACGACAGGGGCGAGCCACCACAGCGGCGGGCGCCAGGCGAAGTGCGCAAGCAGGATTCCGCAGGCAAAAGCCGCAGCGGCAACCAGCAGCGGCTGGCGCGGCGCGCGGCGTTCCGGCGCGAAGTGCGAAGGGCTGAATTGGGAAGCAGCGTTCAGATGCCGCTCCTAATGTCCTGAATCTGAATTTCCCGGGGTGAACTACGGGCCCTCAGCGAACGAGCTGAAACACGCTTTCGATGTGAAACGTCTGCGGGAAAAGATCCACCAGGTGGACCTCTTCGACGCGGTAGCCGGATTCTAGCAGCCCGCGCAAATCGCGCGATAGGGTTGCAGGGTCGCAGGAGACATAAACCAGTTGCGGCGCAGAGAGTACGGCCAGCGCGCGGGTGACGGTTTTTCCCAGGCCCTCGCGCGGCGGATCCACGATCACAAGGTCAGGCCGGAGTTTTTTGCCGCGCTTTTCCAGGAACTCCGCCGTGGTGGCGCGCACCGGGAGCAGGTTCGCGGGCGCGTTGTGCTCCAGGTCAGACCAGGAGGGCGGCGACGATTCCACGGCCATGATGTTTTCGAACGCGGGCGCGAGCGCCACGGAGAAGAGGCCGACGCCGGCGTAGAGGTCGAGCGCCAGCTTGCCCGAGCGGTTTCCTGTGACGATGGCAACCAACTGGTCGAGCAGAAAGCGGTTGGCCTGAAAAAACGAACCGGGCGAGACGCGGAGTTTGGCGTTCGCGGCGGCGTAGAAAAAATCCTGATTTTCCGACCATCCCCAGGCGGGAGCGGCCGGGCGGTCAAAGACGCAGACAGCGGCGCAGGGCAGGGTATTCCAGAGGAGTTCGACGAGGGTGTAAACCTCGGAGGCCTCCCCGCGAGCAACGTCTTCGCGCTGGGCGAAGATTTCCACCAGCAGGCGCTCGTCCTCGTGGTCGGCGGCGATTTCCACTTCGCGCACGGAGGCGGCAATTTTTTCAGCGCGGCCCAGCTCCCAGAGCGCGGCGAGGGCGCGGTTCAGGGCCGGCGAGCTGATGGGACAGCGCTCGACGGGCAACAGGTCATGCGAACCCATCTGGTAGTAGCCCAGCGCAAACTCGGGCGCGGCGCGCAGGCGCCAGCGCGTGCGGTTGCGGTACTCCCAGGGCGGAGAAGGATGGACGTGAACCGCACCGGTCCACTCCAGGCGGGCGGTGCGGCGCAGAGTTTCGCGCAAAATCGCTTCCTTGATTTCGAGCTGGTGTTCATAGGTGGCGTGCTGATAGTGGCAGCCGCCGCAGCGCGAAAAGTAAGGACACTGGGGCGCGACGCGCGCAGGCGAAGGGGACAGGATTTCTGTGACGACGGCGCGCACGAAGCCGGGTTTTTCTTCCTGAATTTCGGCGGAGACGCTTTCGCCGGGGAGCACGAAGGGCAGGAAGACGGCCTTGCCCGGGCCGCGCTCGTCGGCGGGGAGGCGCGCCAGGCCCTCTCCTCCGTAGATCATTTTTTCCACTTTGAGTTGCATGCGCGCCTATCCTCAAGCCCCCCCCGGGGGGGGGGGTGATTCAACAGAATCAACAAGTTACGGGCCGCGGTATGGCCAGGTCTTTGAACCCAAAGGAGTTAAATACGCGATCCTTGAAAACAGGCCATTTATAACATCGTGAAAACTAAATCAAGTACATTATAGCACCACGGTCAAGGATGTCAAGGGGGCGGAGCGAAAAATATTTGGGGAAAGGCCGGGGCCAGGCGGGCAGCACGCCAAGGCAACCCCGAGATCCTTCGCTCGGGTTTCCCGCGCCGGAGAAAGCGCGCGGGAGCCCTCCCTCGCTCAGGATGACGGCGTCTGCTGCTCAGGATCGCAGCGCAGACGCCGCTCCAGGCAGTTCAGCCTGCGTTCACCAAGAGCACCCCGAGGTCCCTCGACTCGCGCTCCCTTGCCGCGTCGCTCCGCTTCGCGCCGCTGGTGCTCGCTCGGGATGACAGTGTGTTTCTGCAGAAGCGATGTGACGCCATGGGTAGTGTCGCCCCTACGGGGCTCGCTCTCCTTGTTCCTCGGCTACCCAGGCCTTCCGGCCTGGGCTATTCTCTGTCGCCCGCCGGAGGCGGGCTGGGGCGACGGTGCGCCGAGCGATAGGTCAGCGCCCGGCACGACGATAGTCAGTCGGAACGAAAACGGTTGAGACGGCAAGGATGGTCTTTGGCAGTTTCAAGGCTCAAGTCTCACGGAGAGAGGCAACAACCCCGAGATCCTTCGCTCGGGTTTCCCGCGCCGGAGAAAGCGCGCGGGAGCCTCCCTCGCTCAGGATGACGGCGTCTGTTGCTCAGGATTTCGGCGCGCGACGCAGACGCCGCTCCAGCGCCTCAACCTCGCTCAGGATGACGGCGTCTGTTGCACAGGATCGCGGCGCAGACGCCGCTCCAGGGCTCGGGATGACGGCGAGGACGGTTCTCTCAAGTCATGTAGAACAAGCTGAGCCGGGGGAGGGCGTGGCGGTCGAGCAGGCGTTTGTGGACGTACTGGCGGTGGAGTTGCTCGATCTGCGCGGCGGACATGCGACGGCGGTAGGGGGCGAGGTCGCGGTCGGCTTCCTGACGCACGGCCAGGATTTCCTCATCGGGGGTGGAAGCCAGGAGCACGGCGAAAAGTTTTTCTTCGAGCACGGTGAGGCGTCGCTCGAGATCTTCGAGCGGCGGTCTGGTGGCGGATTCGCCAAACTCCGCGGCCAGCAGGCGCAGGGTGGAGGCGGAATCGGCGGCGGCGGGACGGGCAGAGTCGGGAAGCTGGGCGCGGGCGATGGTTTCCGCGTTGGCTTGCAGAAAGCGGGCGATGCGCGCGGACTCGAGGCCGCCCGGGGCTCCTCCTGCCTCCGCGGCCACGCCCACCGTGGCTTCTTTCATGTCCTCGGCGGCGGCAAGGACTTCCTGAGAGCAGTAGGCAAGGCTATTGACCTTGCGCGTTTTCGAGGGGCGGCGCTGGTAGCGCTCGAAGGCGGCGTCGATGCCGCGCAAGACGGCGGCGAGCGGGATGCCGGCGTCCTTCCAGGTTTCAATCAGCGCCCAATCGAGCGTGGAGAGCAGCAGCACGGTGCCGCGGCGGCGCTGGAAGTGCTCCTCGATTTCGGTGAAGTAATTGAAATAATTTTCCAAGGCGCGTCTCCCGCCTCAGGAGGAGCGCGGCTTGCGGGCCGCGGCAGCGCGGGCGGGAGCGGAGGCCGGCACTTTCGAAGAGGCAGCGCGGCCGCGCGAGGAGGCGTTGCGCTCCCAGATGATGCGCAGGCCCTGGAGCGTGAGCTGCTCTTCGACGTGACGGATGAAGCGCGAGCCCTGGGCAATGAGCGAGGCGTGTCCGCCGGTGGCGACGACCGGGGTCTGAGGGCCGAGTTCTGCCAGCAGGCGTTCCAGAATGCCATCGACCAGGCCCAGGTATCCGTAATAGAGGCCTGACTGCAGGCAACTGACGGTATCGGTGCCGACGACTTTGGCGGGCTTGCGGATATCGACGCGGGGCAGGCGCGCGGTGCGGGAAAACAGCGCCTCGGCGGAGATGCCGATGCCGGGAGCGATGACGCCGCCCAGGTACTCGCCCTTGGCGGAGATGACGTCGAAGTTGGTGGCGGTGCCGAAATCCACGACCACGCAGGGTCCGCCGAACTTCTCGAAGGCGGCGACGCCGTTGACGATGCGGTCCGCGCCCACCTCGGCGGGGTTGTAGGTGTGGACGGGCATGCCGGTCTTGATGCCGGGCTCGACGAACAGGGGGTGGATGTCGAAATACTTTTCGCAGACCTCGCGCAGGGTGGAATCGAGCGGAGGCACGACCGAGGAGATGATGATGCCGCGAATGCGGCTGACCTCGACGCGGTCGAGCGCGAACAGGTTGCGGAAGAGGACGCCGTATTCATCCACGGTCTGGGTGCGCGTGGTGGTGACCCGCCAGTGGGCGAGCAGGCGGTCGTAGCGCGACGCGGAGCCTTCGACCGGCTGGAACAGGCCGAGCACGGTGTTGGTGTTGCCGACGTCGAGAACCAGGAGCATGGCGGTACCCTTACGATGCCTTCAGCGGGCGCACGGTGCCGGAGAGCACGGTGCGCCAGTCGTTTTCCGTGCGCACGCGCAGGAAGCCGCGGGGATCGAGGCCGTCGGTAATGCCGTCGAAGCCGCCGTTTTCCTCCACGTGGACCAGCCTTCCGCGCGCGTAAGAGGAGCGCTCCTGGAAGCGGCGGAGCAGGGCCTCGCGGGCGGCGGGCGCCTCGGTGCCAGCGAGCGCCCGGTATTCGCGATCGAGCGATTTTAGCAGAGCGGCCGCCAGCTCCACGCGCGACCAAGTGCGGCCGGATTCGAGCGCCAGCGACGTGGCGGTGGCGCGCAGATCGACGGGAAAGGCGGTGTGGTTGACGTTGAGGCCGAGGCCGAGGACGACGTAGCGCACGCGCGTGGCTTCCGCGTTCATCTCCGCCAGAATGCCGGCGCACTTTTTTTCTCCCAGCAGCAGGTCGTTGGGCCAGCGCAGGTCACAGGCGAGTCCGGTGACGCGCTCGACGGCGGCCTGCAGGGCGAGCCCGGCGGCGAGGTTCAGCAGCAGGACATCGGCGGGCGCGAGCTGCGGCCGAAGCAGCACCGAGAGATAGATTCCGGCAGAAAGCTCGGAATGCCAGGAGTGCCCGGCGCGGCCGCGGCCGGCGGTCTGCTCTTCGGCGAGAAAAACGCTCCCCTCGGGCTCGGCGGCGGCGCCTGCCTCCATGGCAATGGCATTGGTGGAGCCGATGCGGAAGTAATGATGAAGGCGCGCGGCCAGGGGCACTCCGGTGAGCATGGGCGCGAGAATCTCCGGCAGGAGGAGGTCAGGAACGCTTTTGAGCTGATAGCCGGTTTTGGCGTGGCCGGCGATGGCGACGCCCATGGAGCGCAGTTGCTCGACGAGGCGCCAGACGGCGAAGCGGCTGGTGCCGATCTCTTCGCCGATGCGCGTGCCGCTGACGACGACGGTGGCGTTCTCCGTAAGCAGGCGGACTATGCGGCCGAGGCGATGGTCGGTGCGCGCGGAGGTCTGCGGCGCGGCGCGCCGGCTGGCACGGCTACGGGATGGGCGCTGGCGGGCGATGGCCGAAGATTATGCCGGAGGCATGGGAAAAGAACAACGCTAGGCGGGGACGACGCGCATGCTCATGTTGGCGGCAGCGGCGGAGTGGGTGAGAGCGCCGATGGAGATGTAATCCACGCCGGTTTCGGCGTAGGCGCGGACGGTATCGAGGGTGACGCCTCCGGAACACTCCAGGGGCACGCGGCGGGTATGTGTGCGGATGCGCGCGGCGGCGCGAGCCACATCTTCCGCGGACATGTTGTCGAGCAGGATGGCTTCGGCGCCGTGCTGCAGCGCATCCTCGAATTCCTGAAAGGTGCGGACTTCGATCTCGATGGGCTGGGTGCCGCGGCGATTGCGATGCGCGCGCTCCAGGGCCGCGGCCACGCCGCCGGCCAGGGCAATGTGATTGTTCTTGATGAGCACGCCGTCGGAGAGGTCGAGGCGGTGGTTGAAGCCGCCGCCGCAGCGCACGGCGTACTTATCGAGCACGCGCAGGCCGGGAACGGTCTTGCGGGTGTCGAGAATGCGGGCGTGGGTGCCGGCGACGGCGTCCACGAACTTGCGCGTGAGGGTGGCGATGCCGCTCATGCGCTGCATGACGTTGAGGATGACGCGCTCGCAGGCCAGCACGACGCGCGCGTTGTGGCGGATGACGGCGACGGCCTGGCCCTTGTGCAGGCGCACGCCGTCGAAAATTTCCGGGTGGCTGCGCACCTCGGGGTAGGAGAGCACGTTGCCGTCGAGCGGCGTGTAGACCTCGAGAATGCGGATGATGGCGCCCAGTCCGGCGAGCACGCAATCCTGCTTGGCGAGCACGGTGGCGGTGGCGCGCTGGGACGGGTCAATGCAAAGAAAGGTGGTGGCGTCGCGATTGGCGCTATCCTCGCGCAGCGCATTTTCCAGGATGGCGGTGATCCGCCGGCTGTGCCAGTCCATCGCCCCTTCCCACCTTCCCTAGAATACCGTGCCACGCAAGGCCGGCTTTACCCCAGCTCCTTGAGCGCCGCGCGCGTTTTCCCCAGCAGGGACTCCAGTTCCGCGGAGCGGCGGCGGATGCCCTCGACCACCTGCTGGGGCGCCTTGGCGAGAAACTGCTGGTTGGAAAGCTGGCGCTGGGCATTGGCCAGCTCGCCCTCCATGCGGGCCAGGTCCTTATGCAGCCGCGCGCGTTCGGCGGCAGCGTCCACCTTGCGCTCGTAGGGCACGCGGACCTCGAAACGGGCGGTGCTGCGCACGCCTGCGGCCTTGGCCAGCGATTCCTCGACGAACGTGACGGCCTCGACGCCGGCGAGTTTTTCCACGTGCACGCGGTTTTCCTGGAGCAGGCGGCGGACATCGGCTTCGGCAAAGACTTCGAGGGGCACGGTTGCGCGGGGCTCGACCTTGAGATCGGCGCGAATGGCGCGCACCGTGACCACCAGGTCCTGGAGCACGGCCATCTCCGCCTCGGCTTCGAGGTCCACCTGCGCCGGGTCCGACTGCGGGAAGGCGACCAGGGCGATGGATTTTTGCGGCGGCCGGCCGTCGTACAGGGCGTGCCAGAGCTCCTCGGTGAGGAAAGGCATGAAGGGCGAGAGCAGGCGCAGCGCGGCCTCAAAGACGGCAAAGATGCGGAAGAAGGCGGCACGCGCGGATTGCTTCTCCGCCGGGCTCTCTCCGCCGGCGAGGCGGAGCTTGACCATCTCGATGTACCAGTCGCAGAACTCGCCCCAGAAAAAGCTGTAAACCTGGTTGGCGGCTTCGTGGAAGCGGTAGGTTTCCAGAGCGGAGTGCACTTCGGCGGCCACGCGATGGAGGCGCGAGGTGATCCAGCGGTCTTCCAGCGGCTGGGGCCCAGGCGCAGCGGAGCCGTTGCGCGCGGCCTGCTGGAATTCCGCCAGCGACCAAAGGCCGCTATCGGCGGCGCGGTCGGCATGCAGGAAGAGGAAGCGGGCAGCGTTCCAGATTTTGTTGGCAAAAGCGCGGTAGCCCTCGGTGCGGGCCTCGTTGAAGGCGATGTCCGTGCCCGGGGCGGCCATGGCGGCCAGGGTAAAGCGCACGGCATCGGTGCCGTACTTCTCGATGATCGCGATAGGGTCGAGCGTGTTGCCCTTGGTCTTGGACATCTTCTGGCGCTCGGCGTCGCGCACCAGGGCGTGGATGTAGACGTGGCGGAAGGGCACGCTGCCCTGAGGGTGCTCGGCCATGAAGTGGCAGCCCATCATGATCATGCGCGCCACCCAGAAGAAAAGAATTTCGTAGGCGGTGATGAGCAGCGACGTGGGATAGAAGGCGCTGAGGTCGGGCGTTTTCTCCGGCCAGCCCAGGGTGGTGAAGGGCAGGAGGGCGGAGGAAAACCAGGTGTCGAGCACGTCTTCGTCCTGGCGCAGCTCGATGCTTTCGCACTTGGAACAGCGCGGCGGCGCCTCGCGCGCGACGGTGATGGCCTTGCAGTCCGCGCAGTGCCAGGCGGGGATGCGATGGCCCCACCAGAGCTGGCGGGAAATGCACCAGTCGTGGATGTTGCGCATCCATTCGAAGAAAGTCTTGGCGTAATTTTCCGGAGTCAGGCGAATTTCGCCCTGTTCCACGGCCTGGACGGCGCGGCGGGCCAAAGGCGCCACCTTGACGAACCATTGCGTGGAGAGGCGGGGCTCGATGACGGTCTTGCAGCGGTCGCACTTGCCCAGGGCGAAGGCGTGGTCACGCACGCCGGCGAGCAGGCCTTCTTTCTCGAGATCGGCGAGGACGCGGGCGCGGGCCTCAAAGCGGTCGAGTCCGGCATAGCGCCCGGCATTCTCGTTCATGCGGCCGGCCTCATCCATCACGGTGATCTGCGGCAGGATGTGGCGCAGGCCGGCCTGGAAGTCGTTGGGGTCGTGGGCGGGCGTGACCTTCACCGCCCCGGTGCCAAACTCGGGGTTGGCCACTTGGTCGAGGATGACGGGGATTTCGCGCTCCATGAGCGGCAGGCGCAGGGATTTTCCGCGCAGGTGGAGGTAGCGCTCATCGTCAGGGTGGACGGCGACGGCCACGTCGCCCAGCATGGTCTCGGGCCGGGTGGTGGCCACGACGACAAACCCCTGGCCGCGCACCTCGGGATAGCGGATCTCGTAGAGTTTGCCCACGTGCTCTTCGTGCGCCACCTCGAGGTCGGAGATGGCCGTCATGCAGCGCGGGCACCAGTTGACGATGTACTTGCCGCGATAGATGAGCCCCTGCTCGTAGAGGCGGACGAAGACTTCGCGCACGGCGCGGGAGAGGCCCTCGTCCATGGTGAAGTAGGCGCGATCCCAGTCCACGGAATCGCCGAGGCGCTTCATCTGTTCGAGAATGGCGCCGCCGTAAAGCTGCTTCCACTGCCAGACGCGCTCCACGAAGGCCTCGCGGCCCAGCGAACGCCGGTCGCGGCCTTCGGATTGCACCTGGCGCTCCACCATCATCTGCGTGGCGATGCCGGCGTGGTCGGTGCCGGGAAGCCAGAGGGTGCGGAAGCCGCGCATCCGATGCCAGCGCACGATGATGTCCATCTGCGAGTGGTTCAGCATGTGTCCCATGTGCAGGCGGCCGGTGACGTTGGGCGGAGGCAGGAGCAGGGTGAAGACCGGCTGCGCCGCGTCATCTGCAGCCGGCGTGGGAGTATGGAAGAGTTTCTGCTTCACCCAGTACTCGGCCCAGCGCGCCTCGATGGCGCCCGGTTCGTAGGCCTTGGGCAGGTTGTGGGACATTCCGTTGCGGTGACCAGGTGAAGGGTAAGTTTCGATATTACAGGCGCAGAGAAAAGGCGGTCAAACGCGGGGAGTGGTCAGCGGCGATCGGCGCGGCTGGCGAGTTCGTGGGAGATTTCTTCGACCAGCATGGGGCGCAGGCGCTCGCTGATGCGGGCGATGATGCGGTCGATGGCTTCCTCGTCGAGCGTGGAGCCGGAGGCCGGCGCAACGGCGCCGATGGCGGCGGCCATGGCGGCGGCCAGGTCCTGCTCGGGAAGCGGCGCGGCTTCGGCGGCGGCAGTCTCGGGCTGGGCGAAAGAAATTTCCGCCGCCGGCGCTTCGTCCGCGGGAGATGCCGCAAAAGCCTTTTGCAGTTCCTGCTCCAGGGAGAGCGACGATTCTTTCTTGGTAACCGGCGCCTCTTCCGCTATCCACGCTGGGGGCTGCTCATCGGCGTAGAGGCCGGGCACATCCGCAGCCACGCCCACGGAGACTTCGTCCGCGCCTTCGACACCGAATCTTGTAGGGAAGGCACTGGCCATCTCGCTGGCGTCGGTGACGAGTGCGGAGTCCTGAGCGAACGCAGAAGCACCCGCATCTTCGCCGGGCCGTGCCGTGGGCTCCAATTCCGGCGCCGCAGCGGCGGAAACGTCTGCGGCCTGAGGGGCCGAGGTGAATTCCACTTCCGAGTCGGGCACGGGTGAAGGGAAAACCGACGGCCCAACTGGCGGCTCGAGTTCAGGCGGTTCGGGAAACGCTGCGGGCCCGCCGGTCATCTCCAGGGCGCGAGTGATGCGCGCGGGCGAAGAGGGCGAAGTGATTTCCTGGGTGGAGCGCGCGGGCGGAGGGGGCGAGGTGATTTCCTGGGTGGAGCGCGCGGGCGGAGCAGCCGGCGGCGCCTCCCCCAGCATATCCATGCCGAAAGCGGGCGCGGAAGCCATGTCACTGGGAACTTCGAATTCCCCGTTCTTGGCGGCGGCTTCTTCCTCCGGCTCGTCGGCCGCAACCTTCCACTCTTCGTAAGAGGCGTCCTGAATCTCGGCAACGGGAGCAGGCGGGGCCGCCGGAGCGGGCGGAGGCGCGGAAAGCTGTTCCTCGATTTTCTGGATGGCGGCCTCGAGGTCGCTGGCCTCGAAAGGCTTGATCAGAACTCCGTCGGCGTTGACGCGCTTGGCTTCGTCTTCATCAAAAGCTTCCATCTTGCCCACCGTGAGCAGGACGGAAGTGGATGCCAGTTCGGGTGCAGCCTTGATCTTCTCGCAGATTTCCAGGCCGGAATAGCCGGGCATGAAGACGTCGAGCACGGCCACGTCGGGCTTGCTGGCGGAGATTTTTTTCCAGGCAGCGGCGCCGTTGCTCACCGTGACCACAGTGTGGCCGGCGCCCGCGAGGATCTTCTCGGCCATTTTCTGGGTGGCCAGGCTGTCATCGGCGAGCAGGATTTTCAACGGCACGGAAGCCCCTTCCGGCAGGAAAGTCGCCAGCAAAGGTACTGTTTCTACAGGCGCAAGTCAATGCGCCGCGCGGGGTTGCAATTTCTCCCGGGGAGAGGCACCCCAGGCTGTGGCGACGAAGCTAGAAGGGAATGATCTTGCGCAGCCCTTTCTTCTTTTTCTTGCGGCTGGTGGAGACTTCCTTGTCGCCCTTGTCGGTGGAGGACGACGCTTCGGCGGTGTCAGGCTCCGTCGTTTCGGCGTCGTTGATCTGCGTGGGCATGGAAGGAGGCGCCTGTTCCGCGCCGCCCGCGGGCTGGGTGGCATCGTTCAATTGAGGCGAGCCCCCCGAAGTGGGAACGGGATCGCTGGGCGGCGGAGAGCCGCTCTTGACGACTTCCAATGCGACCGTGCCGCTCCCAGCGCCGGCAGCGGGAGCCGAGCCTTGAATCGTCTGACCAGCCTTCTGGATGATCTCTGGTGCGCTGGTGAGCTTGGGTTCGACCATGGTGGGTTCGCCCACCTTGGTGGCGCGGGCCATATCGGGGTTGCGGCGAAAATTCCTCATGATGCGGCCAAAGGTGCCGGTTTCGCCGCGGCTCTCTTCCTCGGCCTTGTTTTGAGCGATGGCTTCCGCCGTGGCCTCCGGAACAGGACGCTTGAGCGCGGCCAGGCGCTCCCGGGCTTCTTCGGCGTGCTTCATCACGGGATAGCGGGTGAGGATGCGGGCATAAGCCTCAGCGGCGGAGTCGGTGAACTCATGGATGAGGTCGGCCTTGGCGGTCTCACGAAAGCTCCCGGCGCGAATCATGTCAATTTGACGTTCGTAGGCGCTGCCCAGCAGAAAGAGCGCCTCATCGGCGCCGCTGTACAGAGGGTAAGTGTCCACCATGGACTTGAGCCGGGCGATGGAGGCGGCCCAGGACTCGCGCAGGAAGTAGAAGCGGCCAATGCGGAACTCGCGTTCGGCCAGCACTTCCTGCACTTCCAGCAAACGCGTCCGGGATTCGTCCACCAGGGAACTGTCGGGAAACTGCAGGATGAGCTGCTTGTACTCTTCTTCCGCACGCTTGGCGTGGGTGAAGTCGCGATCCGGTTTCTCCATCTGCTTGTAGTGGATGTTGGCCACCTTGAGCTGGGCTTCGGCCGCTTCCGGCATGTTGGGGAAGAAAGTGATGAAGTCCTTGTACTCGATCTCGGCCTGGGCCAGGGCCGCAGAACCGCCCTCCGTGTACCAGGCATCACCCACCGCCAGCTTGGCGCGGGCCACGTATTCCGAATCGGGGTAGGTATTGATCATGGTCTGCAGGGTGAGTCGGGCGACGTCAAACTTGTTGCGCTTGAGCGCGTTCATAGCGCGGTCAAAGAGCACCTTGTCGGGCTGCTGGGAATCCAGGTCGGCCAGAGGGTTTTGGGTCTTGTTCTTGCGGCAGCCGGCAAAAGTTCCCGCCAAAAGCAACAGCAGCGCAACGCTGAGAAATCGACGTACCATCAGTACACCTGCCTCATAAGAATCGGGTCGGTTTCGGAAAAATGAAGCTTACTAGCTTACCCCTAATAGCGGCACGGGTCTAGACGCGTTCCAGCGTAGCCTCGCGTGCCAGCTTCAGCAACTCTTCCACCTTTGCAGTTGGATCGCCTGAGCCGAAGACGGCGTTGCCTGCCACCAAGATTTCCGCCCCGGCGCGTACGGCACCGGCGATGGTCTGTGGGCCGATGCCGCCATCCACCTCGATGCGGAAAGCCAGTCCAAGCTCGTTGCGCAGTGCCGCCAGCCTGCGGATCTTGACCAGCGACGAAGGAATGAACTTTTGCCCGCCGAAGCCGGGATTGACGGACATGACGAGCACGAAATCCACCAGGTCCAGCACTTCGTAGAGCGTGGCCACGGTGGTGGCTGGATTGAGCACCACGCCCACGCGAGCCCCGCTGCTGCGAATGAGCTCGAGCGTGCGGTTCAGGTGGCGGCAGGTTTCTTGGTGCACGGAAATCCAGTCGGCGCCGGCATCCGCAAACGCGGCAATGTACTGGTCCGGGTTTTCGATCATCAGGTGGACGTCCAGGGGCACGTCCACGGCCTTGCGCAGAGAAGCCACCACGGGCGGGCCGATGGTGATGTTGGGCACGAAGTGGCCGTCCATGACGTCCACGTGCAACAGGGTGGCGCCGCCGGCCACGGCGGCACGCGCCTGGTCGCCCAGGCGGGCAAAATCCGCGGACAGAATGGATGGCGCCAGTTCGATCAAAGGGTGGTCTTCCGGCACAGGAACCCCTGAATTCTAGCATGCAAGGGACGCCCACAGGCCGCGGGCTTCACTGCAACTTGGCATACTCCTGCTGGGCTTCCTTGAGGATGGGAATGTCGCGATCGGCGTCTTTCCAGAGGGCGAAGAAGTCCTGATAGGACTTGCGGCTGGCGGCGGTGTCGCCGGAAAGAGCGTGGGCGCGCGCCAGGCCGAGGTGGGAGAGGGAAAGCAGCGGCGAATCGGGATACAGCAGGCGATGCCCCTGGATTTTCTTGAACTCTTGCGCCGCGTTTGCTCCCTGCCCGGAGCGCAAGAACGCCTGACCACGGGCGTAGAGAATACCGTCCCAGTAAGAGGCGTAGGGAAGCGCCTGATCCAGCATTTGGATAGCGCGGTCGCCGTTACCCCGCTCGATGGCGAGAATAGCGTGGATGCCAGGGACATCCACCGAATTAATGTAGGTGTCCTTTGGGTACTTCTTCAACAGCTCGCCGCCAATTGATTCGGCGCGGGCACTGGCCCCAGACAGAGCGAAAACCCGAGCCACGCCCGGCAGGGTGTTGCGGCTGCGGGAAATGGCCAGGGCCCTCTCCGCCAGTTCCAAGGAGCGCGCACGATTGCCAAGCACCGCCTCGACTTCGGCGGCATGCAAAAGGATACCCGCAGCGCCCTCCTCAAACTTCAGGCGGCGGGCCATCTCGGAAGCGCGCGCGACGAGTTGCCGCGCTTCCTGCAGTTTGCCCACCGAGGCGGCGAGGCGGGCTTGTTCTGCGGTGAAACGCATTTCCGGCATAGCCTTCCCCTTGACCCAGTCCGCGTGCTGCTTGTATGCCGCCGGATCGCCCTCATAGCGGGCGATCTGGCGCAGCATTTCGTGAAAAGCGGGATGTTCAAGATTCGCCGCCAGGGCCCTGCGGAGTGTCGCCTTGGCTTCCTCAGGACGGTTCAGGCCAAGGAAACCGAAGGCAAGCTGTGCGTGGCCGTGATATCCGTCGGGCGCCAGACGCACGGCCTCGCGCGCGTTTTCCAGAGCCTTGTCGAACTGTCCCATGACTTCGTAAAGCACGGCCAGATTGTTCCAGGGGGCGGATTCGCGGGGATAGGTCTGCTTGTACAGCTCGTAGGTTTGAATCTGCTTGTCCACCTCTCCGGTGACGGAGGAATAGTAATGAGCGGTGATGTAAAGCTTCTCGCGCTCGCTCACGCGGTCACGAAGTTCGTACGCCTTGGTCTTGTAGGCTATTCCCTTGTCCGACTCGCCGAGATTGTGGTAGACGACGCCCAGCCGGGCGTGGGCGAGAGCGAAGTTGGGGTCAAGCTCGACGGCGCGCTCGTACAACGGGATGGATTCGACTTCTTCGCCGCGGTCGCGCTTGGCGTCCCCCAGGGCAAAGGCCTTGAGGGCCTCGAGCGACGGCGTGGTGGCCTGGTCGACGGGAGCATCGAATTTCTGCACCGACGACAGCGACTCACCGAGCTTTTCGCGTAACGACGACGCCGCTTCGCCCAAGGCGGTGAGCACCTTTTCCGGGCTCTCTGCTTCCACCTGCTCGCGGGCCAGCGATTCTCCGGTGGCGCAGTTCATAGCTTCAATCGTGATGGCGTAGTTGGAGCCCAGGCTGGCGATGGAGCCGGTGAGCACGGCCTTATCGCCCTGGCGCTGGCAGGCCTCGCGCGCCACGGCGGCGGTGAGGCGTTCGTCCGGCGAACGCCCCATGAACTTCAAGGTCTCGCGCACGCGCTGCTCGGGAACAATGTTGAGATAAGGTGACTGACCCAGTTGCACGGCCAGGGCCTTCTTGAGCGTGTCGTCGAAGACGGCGTTGCCGGTGGTGTTGACGAAGTCGGCGAGCAGGATGGAATCGCGCTCGGTGAGTGCCGGAGAGCGGCGCGAGTAGAAGAGCATCCCGGCCCCCGCCACAACCAGCGCCGCCACGCCCGCGCTCAGCCACTTCCAGTTTTTCCTTACCACCACGGCGACGGTGGAGCTGCCCGTGGGAGCCGTAACCGCAACCGCGGCGGCGGTGGAGGTAGCGGTGGCGTCAGCAGCGGCCAGCGGAACGGCACTTGTGGCCACCGAGGTGCGGCCGGAGTCGGTGTCGCGCTTCAGGCGCTTGAGGTCGGCGCGCATTTCGGCGGCCGACTGGTAGCGCATCTCGCGATCCTTTTCCAAAGCCTTGTTGATGATGTGTTCCAGCTCGACGGGCAGGTCGGGGTTGAGGCGCACCGGAGGGGTGGGCGCCTTGTGCAGGATGGAATCAAAGACCGCCGCCGTGGTTTCACCGCGGAAGGGCAGGAGCCCGGTGGCCATCTCGTAGAGCACGACGCCGAAGGAATAGATGTCCGTGCGCCCGTCGAGCGGCTCGCCCAGGGCCTGCTCCGGAGACATGTAGGCCACCGTGCCCATGGCCACGCCGGGGCTGGTGAGATGGGAGTCCACCGTGGCCATGGTCGGTGCGGAAGCGGCGAGGGCCGCCCCGCCAGTTTGTATAGCCTGCTTGGCCAGGCCGAAGTCCAGCACTTTCACGTGGCCGCGGCGAGTGACGAAGATGTTGGCGGGCTTGATGTCGCGGTGAATGATGCCCTGGGTGTGGGCGGCATCGAGCGCGTCGGCGATCTGCATGCCCAGCTCGAGGAACTGCTCGATCTTGAGCGGGCGGCCCTCGACGCGGCGTTTGAGCGTATCGCCATCCAGAAGCTCCATGGCGATGAAATGCCGCCCCTGATATTCGTCGATGTCGTAGATGGTGCAGATGTGGGGGTGGTTGAGCGCGGAGGCGGTGCGCGCCTCGCGCTGCAGGCGCTCCAGCGCCTGGCGGTCGTGGGTGAGGTCCTCGGGAAGAAACTTCAGGGCGACGCCGCGGCCCAGCTTGGTGTCTTCGGCACGGTAGACCACGCCCATGCCGCCTCCGCCCAGTTTTTCCACAACGCGGTAATGGGAAACGACTTCGTCAATCATGAGGGGCGGAACCCTTTCCGAGCGGCCATCTTAAGGGTGACAGAAAGCGCGAGTCAACGCGAAAGGGGAGCGGGAGTCAGCTTCCCGAAGGGGCGCATCAATCGCGGCTGGCGTGCTCGGCGGCGCGGAAGACTTCGGCGCGCTCCCCAAGGTCGGCATCGGCATGCTGCCACACGCGGCGCAGCTCGGCATAGCTTTCCTGAGCCATTTTCTCGTCACCGGCGGCGGCAGCGGCACGCGCCAGCCCCAGCAGGGAAAGCGCGCGCCGGGGCGTGCGCGCCAGCGCCTTTTGGAACTGCTCGCGGGCCTCGGCGGCACGACCGAAGTCGAGCAGTACTTCGCCGTAAAGCTCATGCGCGGGTTTGACCGGCAGCGGCGGGCCGAACTCGAAGCTCAAGGCGTCCTCGGCGGTGGCAGCTTCGGCCAGCAGACGAAACACTGGTTCCGCCTTGTCGTCGGCGACCAGGAGCAAGGCCTCCAGTTGCTTGCCCATGATGGCGGCAGCCTGTACGTCGGGCAGGTACACGCCGGAATACATGTCCGTAGTCCCGTGATGCGACTCGGAGGTTTTTGTGGAGGCGACCAGCTTGCGGATTTCCGCGAGGCGATCCCTGGCCGCAGCGTGGTCGCCGGAACGCAGCGCGGCTGTGCCCTCGGCAAACAGGTCAGCGGCCGCCGGCCCGGCACCCATCGCGGAGCGGTCCGCGGGCGCCGGCCGCGGAGACCAGCGGCGCGTTTCCACCAGATAGGCGGCGCGCATGTACGCATGATGGGCGTGGGCGCGGCGCGAGCCGCTTTGTTCGGCGTCTGACTCCATGGTATCCAGAAGTTGTTTGGCTTCGCGATAACGGCCCTGCTGCAGGTAGGCGTATTCCAGCCAAAGCAGGGCGTGGAAGCCGCGGGAATTCACGCCGAGCTTCTTGCGCGCCACGCGAGCGTCTTCGGCGGCAGCGGAGCGCCTGTTGGCCTCCACCACGTCGTCCCACATGCCCAGCGCCAGGAAGATGTGCGACGGCATATGCAGAGCGTGGGCCGCCGCCGGCGCGATCTTCGAGTAAGCGCGCGCCGCGGCCAGCCCCTGTTGCGCATGCAGCGGATCGTCATACGAATGGATGAGGTAATGCGCGGCGCCGGGGTGCTGCGGGTTCTTGCGGAAGACCTCCTCCACGATGGCCGCCGCCTTCAGGTACGTGGAAACGTCGCGACCCTGGCTGCTGGTGCCCAGGATGGCCAGAGCGTAAAAGGTCGTGACCTCGTTATCCGCCGGATAGGTTTCATGCATGCGGCGCATGGCCTCGGCGTAGGCCCGATCGCGGGCGTTCTTGTCGCCTTCGCCATAGAGGATTTCGATGGCGCGCAGGAAGTCTTTTTCCCGCTCCGTGGGTGCTTGGGCGAGACGCGCCGCGGGAGTGGGCGCCAGGCGCCGGAGGGCCTCGAGCGCCGCCTCGCGGTCCTGCTCCGTCCACAGCGGATGGTTGTGTGTCATGGCCTCGCCCCAACAGGCCAGAGCAAAACCAGGGTCTGCTTTGCGGGCAGCAACAAAGGCCTCGCGGGAATCCTCGAACTCAAAGCTGTGCAGCAGCTTGACGCCGCGTAGGAAGTGCTCCTGCGCGGCCGGCGCACCCGAGTTGGGGAAGCTGAGGACGCCCAGCGCCACGTCATCCGCGGCGGCGGAAAAGGTAACCGTGAGCGCAAGCAGCGCCAGGACGAAGTGAGGTTTGATGGCAAAGCGATTCATGAAAGTGTTCCCCGTACCAGACGTGAGCCGGTTATGCAACCGACTACGCGAACCTGCCATGGTAGGTTGCAGGCCAGTCGGAGTCAACGCGGCTGGGGTGCTCCTGCGCGAGAAACGCCCACTGAGGTACTGACAGGGGCAGGCGAGCGGGGTATCATGCCCGACAAAGCCACGCGCACCGGTTTCTGTCCCTGGGGGGCAGAGGCGGTTCTGTGCGCGCGGTCAGGGGCACCGGCGTGAAATACTGCGACACTTGCCATACAACGTATCCCAACGAGTTCACCACGTGTCCCCGCGACCAGAACGTCCTGCGGCAGACGTCGGAACTGTTGCAGGGGATGATCATCCGCGACAAGTACGAAATCCTGGAGAAGATCGGAGCCGGCGGGATGGCCGCCGTGTATCGCGCGCGCCATCTGGCGTTCAACGAGGTGTGCGCCATCAAGGTGGTGGGCAGCCGCCTGCTGGACGATGAAGCCTTCCTGAAACGTTTCCGCACGGAAGCCGTGGTGACGCGCAAACTGCAGCACCCCAACGCCGTGCGCGTGGACGACCTGGACATGACCGAAGACGGCCGTCCGTTCATCGTGATGGAGCTGGTGCAGGGTCGCGACCTGCGCAAGGTGATCCAGCAGGAAGGGCCGCTGCCCATCGCACGCGCCGTGGAAATTGCGCGGCAAGTGGCCGCAGCGCTGGCCGCCGCGCATGCCCTGGGCATTACCCATCGGGACATCAAGCCGGACAACATCCTGCTGATTCAGGAGCAAGATGGCCGCGACCTGGTGAAGGTGCTGGACTTCGGCATTGCCAAGGTGCGGGAAGGCGCCATGGACATGGGAGAGGGCTACACCACCACCAAGACCGGCATGGTGGTGGGGACACCGCAATATATTTCGCCGGAGCAGGCTATGGGAAAGGCGGGCGAGGCCATCGACGGCCGCGCCGACCTCTATTCGCTGGGCGTGGTGCTCTACGAAATGCTGGTGGGCAAACTGCCCTTTGAGTCCGATACTCCGGTGGGTCTGCTGTTGCACCACATTCAGACGGTTCCCAAACCGCCGCACGTGTTGCGCCCGGAATTGGGCATCCCCGAGTCGCTCTCCCTGCTCCTGATGAAGCTGCTGGAGAAGGACCGCGCCCGGCGACTACAAACGGCCGCCGAGTTGATTGCGGCCCTGGAGCAGGCCGCGGAGCAATTCGCTGGAACCGTGGTGATGGGCTCAGACGCGTTGAACCGGCCTGCTTCGCGGCGGGCGCCCCCGCCGGTGACGCCCTCGCGGCTTCCGACGCCGCCCTACGCGGCAACGCCTCCGCGCACTCCGCCGGCGCCCTCTCCGCCCCCTGCGGCAAGGCCGGCGGCGGCGCCCGCACGGCCCGTGCCGGTGGCCAGGCCGGCCTCGCCTCCGCCGTTACCCCGCCGGCCAGCGCCTTCCGTTCCGTGGATGCCGCCAGCCGAGAAAGAGGGATGGGGAAGGCCGCTGGTGATCACGCTCGTCATCCTGGCGCTGAGCGCGGGCGGCGGGTACTACTACCTGCAGATTCACAACCAGCCCCAGCCGCAACCTGCGGCGGTTGTGGAGCCCGCGGCAGTGAACGACGAAACAATTCTCGCCGAAGTCAACCGCGTGCTGGCCTCGTCGGAGTTGCTGCAAAGGGAATCGGTGAAGGCGACGGTGGCGGACGGGGTAGTGACGCTGAGCGGCAAGACCGGCTCCCCCTACGCGGCCAGCATGGCGGGCGCGCTGGTGCAGGGACTGCCGGGCGTGAAACAGGTACAGAACCAGATCGTGGTGGAGGAGCCCTCGGCAGCGGCGGCGCCACCGGCATCGTCTCCGCCGCCGGCGAGCCCGACGGAAACGCGGGCCGAACCGCGCGTGCCCGTGCAGAAGAGCGACACCTCTGCGGCCGAAGAACGCCGCGCGCGGCAGAGAGAGAACGCGGAAAAACTTCGCGCGCGCGCGCAGATGGAGCAACTGCTCAGGACCGGAGCGCAACAGGCGCGGGACGGGGACTACGCCTCCGCCATCCAGTCGTTCGAATCTGCCCTCGACATCGACCCTGACAGCAACATCGCCCAAGCCGGACTTACTAAAGCCAAGCGCGCCCAGGAAACCGAGCAGAAGATCCTGCAGAGAAGGCGATGAGGGAGTGGTGGAAATGGTTCGGACTCCTGGTGCTGGTTAGGTTTCCTGCGGTGCGCATTCTGCCTTCGTCCAGTCTGGTACGGACCGGATAGAGTCTTGCGAACGAGAGAGTGACCAAAATGTTCAGGTCTTGTCGGTCAGCCGCGATGCTGGTGATAGCGCTGCTCGCCCTGCACACGCTTCTGGCGGGACAGACTCGCGGGAGCAAGTCCTCGAGCGTGCCCCCCACTATTTCCTCTGGAAGGCCGGGAGGGCCGGATCTGGTTTCCTCCGGGGAAAATCCCGTGCTGCGCTACCCCGTCGCGCACCAGCACGCCATGACGGGCTGCTACGGCTATCTCTACGTTTCCCGCGACAGCATGCGTTACGAAGTTGTCCAGCCGGAAAAAGACAAGGGGCACTCCTTCGAGCGGCCGCGCTCGCAACTGACTGTGGCCAAGCAGTGGACGTTCATGGGCAAGGGCTTGCCCGAGGCTGAATTCAAATTCGCGGGCGGCGGCACCTACCATTTCTTCCACATCCGGAAGGAATTGGTGCAATCGGGCGGGAAGCTCGATTGGGGCAGCGTGCTGGCGTATCAGGACCTGATTTCCGCGGTAAACGATTTCGAAACCATCGTGGCCGGTCTGGAAATGCAGGCGGAGCGTCTGCGTCCGCCGCCACCGGCGCCGCCGCCGGTGATCAGCATGCTGGAGCCGGAGGGAGCGGAGGAGGGGCGCACGGTGGCGGGGTCAGGGAGCGCGCTGCACGTGCGCGGAGTGGCGTCGCAGGCTACGGGGATCGTATCGGTGTCGGTGAACGGACAGACGGCGTATCTGAAGAATCTGGCGCCGCAGACGGTGGAGTTCGACCTGCGGGAAGTGCCGCTGCCGGCGGGGCTGAACGCGGTGGTGGTAGTGGCCACGGCCCAGGACAAGTCGCAGGGGCAGCTACTGTTCAAGGTGAGCAAGGCCGAGGTACGGGTGCTGGAGCCGGCGGCGGGGTCTGAGACGGCGGAAGGGCGGGTGAAGGTGCGGGGGCTGGTGGTGGGCATGCGGGACATCGACCGGGTGGAGGTAGCAGGGCAGCGCGCGGTGCTGCGCACGCTGAACGATGGCAATGTGGAATTCGAGGCGGAACAGGTGGCGCTGGCGGAGGGGGCGAACACGCTGGCGGGGGTAGTGAGCACGGTGAGCGGGCGGCGGGAAACTTTCAAGGTGGAAGTGAAGCGGGTGCCGCCGGCGGGGCCGCCGCCGCTGACGTCGGCGGAGGTGGAGGAGGCGCTGGCGGGCGGCATCCCGGTGGGACGGGTGACGGAGATGGTGTCGCAGTATGGCGTGAACTTCGCGCTCACGGATGAGATCGAAGGCCGGTTGCGCGCCCTGGGCGCCGATGACGCCCTGCTGCTGGCCATCGCCAAGGCGAAGAGGTGAAGAGAACAAGCAACTCAAAACAATTTCAGAGCAGTGGAAGAACATGAGACGCGGGACGGCGTTCGTGATGTTCACCTGGGCCATCGTGGTGGTGACCACGGGTGTACCGCGTGCGGCAGCGCAAGGAGTGGCGCAACCGCTCGAGACTCGCGTGACTGAGGATGCGATTCTGTTTCCGACCGCCGAAAGGATCGACAAGCCGAAAACCCGCTGCCCTGGGTTCCTTCGCGTTACCCGGGCAGAACTTGCGTGGGAGCCGCTCCCGGAAACCAGCCCTGCTTGCCAACAGTTCGCATTCAGAGTTCCACGCCGGCTGGTCTCCAACGTCAAGGAGTACTACGGAAGCCTTGAAATACAGTCCGCCCAGGGCAAGTGGCGGATCGGCCTGGGGCTGGCGTCCTTCGACTACCTGCGACTGGCCCTGGTGGGACAACCATTTTCTCCTGCGGTTCACTCGCTGGAGCGCTTCTTCTCGGCCTTTCAG
>CAYRII010000009.1:0-12623 GCA_964424245.1 uncultured Terriglobales bacterium
CTATCTCCTCCAGCTCCTGCTGCCGAAGACCATCTGCGCCAGCACCGCCCGCCATGGCATCCCCCTGGCCCAGCATGAAGGGGACCAGATACATCCGCGGATCCTTTTCCTGCACGGCGCGTAGTAGCTCCCGGGTGCGCGAAAAGTTGCCGGCCTGGGAGGCATCTCCTGCCTCCAGGATGGCATTGAACTCCCAGAGCTTGCTTTTCGGGTCGCTGAGACCGGCTGCCAATTGCTCCGCCGTGACCGGGGAACGAGAAGCCACGTAGCCCAGCGCACGCAGCTTTTCCACCGTCTCCGGGTCAAGGCTCGGACCGGCCTGCGGCTGGCGCGCGGGAGCGTAGCGCTGCGAGAGTTCCTTCAGCCTCTCCCGGAGCACGGCGGCCATAGCGTTCTGACGATGAGCCACGTTTTGCTTTTCCCCGGGATCGGACCGCAGGTCATAGAGCTCAGGCTCCGGCGCCTCGATGAAGTGGAAGCGCTCCGTGCGCAGACTGCGCAACGGGCTCCATCCAAAAGAGCTGAAAGGATAAAAGGTCTCGCTATAGGCTGCGGATTCCTCGTCGGCTTCGTGGAACAGGCCGGGCGACTGGAACTGCTGCTGAATGGCGTCCCGGGATTGGGTCAACTCCAGGATGGTGGGACCCACGGCGACAGTCTCCACCGCTCGGAGGATCTTGCGACTGGGCACAGGTTTTCCATCCGGCGGTTTGACGATCAGCGGCACCCGGGTCGTCGCTCCGTAGAGGAAAAACCCATGCTCCTTCTCGCCGTGATCTCCGAGCGCTTCTCCGTGGTCGCCGACCAGAATGATCAGAGTCCGGTTGTACAACCCCTGGCGTTTCATCCAATCCAACAGGCGCCCCAGCTCGCGGTCGGCAAAGGCAACTTCGCCGTCATAGGGGCGGTCGCGATACAAGCTGCGAAAAGGCTCCGGCGGGTCATACGGGCTGTGCGGGTCAAACAGGTGAAGCCAGAAGAAGAAAGGCTTGGCGGGACGCGTCTTCAGCCAGGCCAACGCGTGGTCCACGCTCTGGTCCGCGCGGCGCTCCACCAGCGCCAGGTCGCGCTCCAGAAACGCGCTGCCCTCGAAGGCATCGTCATAGTGCTCGAAGCCGCGCGCCAGCCCCCAACTGCGATCCAGAACGAACGAACTGACAACGGCCGCCGTGGAGTATCCGTTCTGCTGCAGGGCCTGAGCCAGGGTGCGGAAGCTGGCGTCCAGCGGCTGTCCGGTAAAGTCCTGAACCCCGTTGTGAAACGGATAGGTTCCCGTAAGGATGGCGGCATGCGACGGCCAGGTGAGAGGTACCTGGGAGACGGCGTTTTCAAACAAGATGCCGTCTCGGGCGAGGCTATCAATGTTCGGGGTGGCAACGCTGGAACCGTAACACCCCAAACGGTCGGCGCGGATGGTGTCCAAGGTTATCAGCAGCACGTTGGGAGGCGCAGGCCGGGCCGCAGGCCGAAGTTTTTTCTGCGCCGTGGCGGAAACGGAAGCCGCCATAACCAGCAGGGCGCAGAAAAGCAGCCGGGAAAAAGGGGTTGTGGTCATGAATGTGGCCGTCGTCAGCGCGGTCCTTCCGGCCCTTGGGCCTTACGCAGGGCTTCCTGCGCCTGCTGGTGCAGTCCTTTGGCTTCCAGGGCGCGGGCCAGCGCCGCCTGGATTCGGCGGTCCGCGGGCTCCAGTTCCGCGGCCTTCTGCAGCGATGCCAAGGCCTCATCCACGTGGCCCTGATACAGCAAGATCTCTCCCAAGGCGCGATGGCCGTTGGCGTATCCGGGATGAATCGCAACCGACTGACGGAAGGCGGCCAGGCCTTCCTCCGCCATTTGTTTCTGCCAGTACACGGCTCCCAGATTGAAGGCTGCCGAAAAATTGGTGGGGTCCAGTTCCAGGGCACGTTTGAGCTGGGCGATGGCTTCATCCGGACGGCCGGAGTTGCCGTAGGCCAAGCCCAGGTAAAAAACAGCCAGCGCGTAATCGGGGCTGAGTTTTACTACCTGCTCGAGCTCGCGCACCGCCGCCGGGAACTGGCGCTGGCGGTAGTAATTGATTCCCAGCAGATAGAGAACGGGCACCGAGTTTGGTTCTGTCTCGAGCGCCTTCAACAGCTTGACGTTCGACTCTTGATAGCGGGCGTGCTGGCTGTCGGAAATGCCGCCCGCAATCAGCTCGTAGGTCTCGATGCGGTCCTTGGGGTCGGGCAGATCGCGGTTGCTGATGGTGGGATCGCCGCCGCCGAAGACGGCCGCATAGCCCAGAGCGCTCAAGCGTTCCGCCATCGCCGGATCGAGGCTGGTTTTTTCCGCCAGCTCCGGACCGGCTGAATACTTGCGGATGACGGCAGCCAGGCGCGCCTGCAGTTCGGCCGCGACCGCCTTTTTCTGCGCAAAGAGATTGTTGGTTTCGCCCGGGTCACGCTCCAGGTCGTATAGTTCCGGGCGCGGAGCCTCGATGAGCCGGTATTTGTCCACCTGAATAGCGCGGAGTTCGCTCCAGTTAAAGTGCAACCGAGGCAAATAGGACTCGGCGTAGAGGTCGCTAGTCAGGTTCTCGTTCTCCCCCTGGAGGAGCGGCAGAAGGCTGCGTCCCTGTACGTCGCCGGGGGCGGGAAAGCCGGCGGCATCGAGCAGCGTAGGCATCAGATCCACAAGGCTGACGGAGGTTTCGACAGCGACGGGTTTTGGAGCACGGTCTGCTGGCAGCTTAAGAATCAGCGGAACGTGCAGCGTGGAGTTGTAGATAAAGAATCCGTGGGTCTTTTCTCCGTGCTCTCCCAGGCCCTCGCCGTGATCGCCGGCGAGCGCCACCATCGTTCTGGAAAAGAGACCGCTCTGTTTCAAATAATCCAGCAGGCGGCCCACCTGGGCGTCCACAAAGGCGATTTCGCCATCGTACGGCGAGTCCTTGTACTGCTGGCCGTACGGTGCAGGGGGAACGTAGGGGTGGTGCGGGTCATACAGGTGCACCCAGAGAAAGAAGGGTTTACGGGAGTTCTGGCGCAGCCACGCCAGAGCTTTGTCCACCACGACGTTGCCGGGCCGCTCCATGGCATCGAGGTTGGTTTCGAGCAGGCGGTTGAAGTCAAAATCGTCGTAGTAATACTCGAAGCCGCTGTTCAGCCCAAAGCGCGAATCCAGCACGGCCGCGCCCACTACGGCCCCGGTGGCGTATCCGTTTTGCCGCAAGACGGACGCCAGCGTCGGCTGCCGGGGATTCAGCTTGTTGCCGCTGAAATCGTGCAGGCCGTTCAGCATGGGGTAGGTGCCGGTCAGCATGGACCCGTGAGAGGGGAGAGTGATGGGGACGGGAGAAAACGCTTTGGCAAAGCGCACTCCCTGGGCAGCCAGACTGTCAATATTCGGAGTGCGGATTTTCTTGTACCCGTAGCAGCCCAGGTGATCGGCCCGGAGTGTGTCAATGGTGATCAACAAAACGTTTGGCGGATTGAGCTCCTTGGGCGATCCGTGGAGCTGGACGAGCGGCAGGACAAGCAGCGGAATCAGGCCGAGGCGTAAAGACTTCATGTCTATTCGTATGGCGTCCGAAACACGTTGAACAGGTCGTTCTGCAAAGGATCTTCTTTAATTATATATGGCGCGAATCGCTCCCCGCGGCTCGCCTGCCGAGCTCGCCGGCCTTGTGTTAGGCTGGCCAAATCATGAGATTCAGGATTCCAGCCGTGCTGTTGCTCATGGCCAGTGCGGTTTCTGTTTTTGGAGCTGATTCGCCGTCACCTGATGTATATCTCATAACACTGGACACGCTCCGGGCCGACCACGTGGGCGCCTACGGCTACCAGGGAGTCAAGACCCCGGCTCTGGACCGGCTGGCGCGCGACGGCGTGCGCTTCTCCAGGGCGTTTACACCCAGCCCTATCACCAACTCCTCGCACGCCAGCATTCTGACGGGTCTGAACCCCAGCACGCACGGAGTTGTGGACTTCGGAATTCCCCTGGTCGAGGCGCGAATCACATGGGCAGAGCTGCTCAAGCAGCGCGGCTACCGCACCGCTGCTTTTATCGGCGCGGTCATCCTGGACAGCACGAGCCTGGCACCTGGGTTCGACCAGGGGTTTGATTTCTACTTCAATTTCCCCAACCTGCCCAAGAGCGCTCCGCGCTGGGGACGAGTGGAGCGCCGCGGCGAGGTCGTGGTGCAGGAGGCCGCCAGGTGGCTGACGGCACAGCCAACCGGGCCGCGCTTCGCCTGGGTGCACTTGTTCGATCCCCATGACCCGTACGATCCGCCGGCTCCCTTTTCGGAGACCTATCGCGAACATCCTTACGATGGGGAAGTGGCCTACACCGACCATGTTGTGGACCAGTTCCTGAAGTTGCTCGACGAACAGGGAAAGTACCGCGATTCCCTGATTGTGGTGGTGGGTGACCACGGCGAAGGGCTGGGCGAACATGGGGAAGAGACCCACGGGATCTTTCTTTATGACAGCACGCTGCATGTTCCCTTGATCATCAAACTTCCGCAGAACGCCAAGGCGGGTACCGTGGTGGATCTGCAGGTGTGCACGACGGACATTCTCCCCACCGTACTCGCCCTGCAGCAGATTGCCGCTCCCAGTTCACTGGAGGGGCGCTCGCTGGTTTCCGCATGGAGCGGAGAGCCGGTGGAAGAAGTCCCCGCTCTGGGCGAGACGGACTATCCGTTGCGCTTTGGGTGGGCGCCGTTGCGATCGATACGCGCGGGAGGCTTGAAGTTCATCGAAGCGCCCCGGCCGGAGTTTTATGACGTGCTCCAGGATCCGGGTGAGATGCACAACCGCTATGAACCCTGGAGCCAGAAGGTTCAGGAATTGCGAGCGCTACTGGCCACTGCCCGCGCCCAAGCCGCGACTCCTGCGGGAGCCTCCGGCCAGGTTTCCGAGCAGACATTGGAGCACCTGCGCGCCCTGGGCTACCTGGGCAGCGATCCGGGACAGACCGATGTGCCGGAGCCGTCCTTGCTGCCCGACCCGAAGGACAAGATTGAGCTGCAGAATCTTTTGCACCGGGCCATGATGGCCGATGAGGACGGCAGGCAGGACGTAGCCCGGCGCGAGCTGTTGAAGGCGGTGGAGGCAGACGATTCGCTGGCCGTGGCGTTTGTGCAATTGGGCCAGATTGAACTGAGCCAGGGCGCCTTTGCCGAGGCTTCCGCTCACTTGGCGCGCGCCCGCGCGCTGCGGCCGCAGGACTCTGCCGCCGCCTGGTATCACGGCCAGGCGCTGCACAGACTGGGTAACCTGACTGCCGCGCGGGACGCTCTGGAACAGAGCTTGCGCCTTACTCCTGGCCAGTACGATGCCCGCCTGCTCCTGGGCCAGATCTACGCGTCGCTCCAGGATGCCGCGGCCGCCGAGGACCAGCTCGAAGCCGCGGCCTTCCTGAAGCCAAAACGGATTGAAGCGCGCAGGGAATTGGCGCGCCTGTATCTGGAACAGGAGCGATTCGGCGAGGCAGCCGCCCAGCTGGAAAAAGCGGTCGCGGCCAGCCCGGAAAGCGCGGACCTCTTTGAGTTGCTGGAGCGTGCCTACGGCGGCTCGGGGCAGGCAGAGGCCGCGCGCCGCGCTGCGAACCGCGCCGCCGCGCTTCGGCAAAAAGAAAAGGCGCCCTGAAACCAGGGCGCCTCAGGCCTGAAGTCTTTCCTACCGGGCCGAAGCCACCTTGCTCGTGTCCTCGAAGATCTCCGTGAGCACGCGACCCTTCATGCTCTTGGGAACGGGGATCCCGTACAGGTGAAGGATGGTGGGCGCAATGTCATAGGAACTAACCTGCAATCCCATGATGTGCGACCCCTTCTTGATGTTCGGTCCCATGGCCACGAACGCTCCCGGCACTTCATCGCCATCGGCGAAATCGTGCTTGGCAATCACCGAGTCCATGCCGTGATCGGCGTGGGCCCCGTGAGCTTCCTGGTAACGCAAGGGCTTGATGCCATGATCGGAAACGATGAGCAGTGTGGTATCCGCATCCATGTGTTTCAGGATGAGGCCCAGCACCTTGTCAAACGCCCGGTACTGGTCCGGGAACGCTTCCACCGCAACCGAGTGGAGTTTGGGGTCGTAGCCGACATTGTGCGGCTGGATGGGATACAGCCAGTGCCCAACGCGGTCCTCGCAGGACTGCACCAGGAAGGTGAATTCGGTGGGATGGTTGGTCAAAAGGTACTCGAACAGCTTGGCCTGTTGCCCGCGGATTTCGGAAACCTTGGCCAGCCACGCCCGAATGGACTGTTCTTCCTTGCCCTTCAAAGAATCCAGGGAAGGAATGCGGGCGCAGTCAATCAGAAAGTCGCCCACTTTGGACTGCAGCTCCGGCACCATGGAGCGCGGATAAACGGCCTCGCCGCTTACTTCGGAGAGCTTCGGGGCGCACATGATGCCGTCCTCGCAATCCTTGCCGCGAGTCAGCATGCCGCTGATCATGTAGCCGTTGACCGGCATCACCGGAAAAGTCGCCGGCACGTTGGCCATGCCGACGGAAACGCCGTTCTTGGAGAGGATGGCCCAGATGGGCTCGCTCTTCAGCATGTGCGTATTGGCCGTCTGGCCGCCCACCACGAACCCGGTGATTCCGTTGTCCTGCGGAGAAGTGCTGGTAAAAAACGTGGTGTAGACCTTGGGACAGTTGGGGGCAGAGATGGTCTTCAGGCTGCCGGAAACGCCCTGTTCGACGACTTTGGACAGGTTGGGAAGCTCGCCCCGGACCATAAGCGGGCGCAGGAAGTCCCACTCGGCGCCGTTCACACCCAAGACGATGACCTTGGGTTTGGGCTTGGAGGAGTTTTGTGCCCAGCCGGAGAGCGGGGCCCACACAATACTCAGGGCTAGAACCAGCCCCAGGAACTTCAATCGACTCGACATGACAATACCTATCCTTTGGGATGGATTCAGCCCTTATTATACCGCACCGTTGCGGCGCAGATTTCCCGTTCGTCACCGGGATTTCGCGTTTTGGGCACGGGAACTTTAGGGCTTCAGGTACACTCAAAGATGAGATGAAGTTCAGGCGCCTTTTCGTTGTACGGCCGTGGTGGCTGGCGTGCGTCCTGGTTCTGGCTCTTCCGGGGAACGGGAAGGGAAGAACGCCTCCCCTGCAGCCCTCTTCTGCACTCCTGCTGGACACGATGCAGGCGGAACTCTCCCGCTCCATGAAGGTGCTGGCCGGGTCCAATCCCTCGCCCTATTTCATGAGCTACTCCGCCCTGGATCAACGGCTGGACATGATCACAGGACAGCAGGGTGCGCTCTTCGACCCGGTTTCGCGCCACGTCCGCAGCGTGGACGTCAGCATACGCGTGGGCAGTCACCAGATGGACAACACGCGCAGCGATCGCCGCGCCTCGGGGCTGGGCTCGGTTCTGCTTCCGGTGGAGGACGACCGGGATGCCATTGCGCGAGCGTTATGGTTGGTGACCGACCGGCAGTACAAGCAGGCAGCGCGGGCCTTTCTGGAGGTGCAAAGCGATGTGGCAGTCCGCGCCGAGGAGGATCCCTCGCCGGACTTCACCCAGGAAAAACCGCGCGTATACCTGGGAGAAGCGCATCCCCATCCGCAGCTGGATCGGCGCTTGTGGGAGGAGCGGATCCAACGCCTTTCGCGGCTCTTCCTGCAGTATCCCGAGGTCTATGGTTCGGTGGTTACGCTCATGGTGGATACGTCCACGCGCTACTTCGTTTCCAGCGAAGGCTCGCGCATTCTGACCTCCCGCCCGCTGGTGCGCCTGGTGTTGTACGCGGAGACGCGCTCGGAGGACGGCATGGACCTTCTGCGCTCGGAGACGTTTGACGCCTCTTCCCTTGACGGCCTGCCCGATGAAGCCGCCATCACCCGGGCACTGCACAGCATGGCCACCGACCTGGTGAAATTGCGCAAGGCGCCCGTGGTGGAGCCCTACGCGGGCCCGGCGCTGCTTTCCGGCCGTGCCGCCGCGGTGTTTTTTCACGAGGTCCTGGGTCACCGGCTGGAAGGGCAGCGCCAGCGCGGCGATGAAGAAGGCCAGACGTTTGCCAAGAAGGTGAACCAGCAGATCCTGCCGCCCTTCCTGAGCGTGGTGGACGACCCTACGCTGCGGCGGCTAAACGGTGTGGAACTCAATGGGTACTATGAGTTCGATGAAGAAGGCGTCCCCGGGCAACGCGCCGAAGTAGTGCGCGACGGCATTTTGAAGAATTTCCTGATGTCACGCCTTCCGGTACAGGGATTTGTCGAGTCCAATGGCCACGGACGGGCGCAGCCGGGCTTGATGCCGGTAGGCCGCCAGGGGAATCTGATCGTCTCCTCCACGCGCAAGGTCCCGGATGAACAGTTGCGGGAGCTCTTGATCGAAGAGGTGCGCCGCCAAGGCAAGTCCTACGGCCTCTATTTCGAGGACATCGCCGGCGGCTTTACTCTCACCACCAGGTATCTGCCGCAGGCCTTTCAGATCCTGCCTGTGATGGTGTGGAGGGTGTTTCCCGATGGCCGCCCGGACGAGCTGGTGCGCGGCGTCGACATCGTGGGCACGCCGCTGACGTCCCTGAACCGGCTGATGCTTACGGGTGAGAAAGTCGATGTCTTCAACGGCATTTGCGGCGCCGAGTCTGGGAGCGTGCCCGTGGCCGCCGCCGCCCCGGCGATCCTGTTTTCCGAAATCGAAGTGCAAAAGAAGCCGGTCACCCGCAACCGCCCGCCCATTCTTCCTCCGCCAGCGGCAGAAGCCGGCCAGAAAACCTCGCCGGTGGCGAAGGAGTCACGGTGAAGCCGACTGCGGCAAGGCGGCGCACGCCCATGCTGCGGCTGGTGGGCCTGCTGATCTTGTGCCTTTTCCTGCCGGATTCTGTATGGGCACAGGCGGCGCCCGAGGTCCCGGATGATCCTGTGTTGCGCGCCATGAGCCTGGAGTTGGAGCGCGCCCGGGAGAAGTTGAAGCTCGAGGGCATGCCCGGGCCCTATTACATCGAATACTCGGTGACCGATCTGGACGAGTACAGCGCCGATGCCAGCTTCGGCGCCATTACCCTGGAGAATCGCCAGCGGACGCGCGTACTGCGCGCAGTGGTACGCGTCGGCGATTACCACCAGGACAGCTACTTTGGCGCCGGCCAGGGCCAGGTGCAGTTCGCGGTTCTGGGAGAGGACGAACTGGCCCTGAGGCACCAGTTGTGGCTGGCCACCGATGCCGCTTACAAGAATGCGCTGGCCGCCCTTTCCACCAAACAGGCCATGCTCAAGAACCTGGTGGTGGAGCAGGTGGTGGATGATTTCTCCCGGGAAGCGGCGCAACGATCGGTCGGCGCGCTGGTTCAAATGGAGTTGTCAACCGCACCGTGGCGCGAACGAGTACGAGAGGTTTCCCGGCTCTTCCGCGAAGACCCGCAGATCGACGCCTCTACGGTCAACTTCAGCTGGCGGGGAAGCAATCGCTATTTCCTGAACACGGAAGGCACGGTGAGCCGGGGAGGGAATGCCTTGTACGTCCTCTACTTCACCGGAACCACGCAGGCCGCGGACGGCATGCGCCTGATGCACAGTCGCGACTGGGTGGTGGTGCGCCATGAGGAACTGCCCACTCCAGAAGTCACGACTGCCGAGGCCCGCAAACTGATCGCCACGCTGGGAGAAATGCGCAACGCACCCATCGTGGAAGAGAGTTATCGCGGACCGGTCCTGTTTACCGCCGATGCCGCCAAGATGATCTTCTGGAACCTGCTGGGACCGGCCATTACCGGAGACCAGCCCCCTCCGGGCGACTCAGGGCGCACCACGGGAGCGTTTGCCGCGCAGTACAAGAGCCGTGTGCTGCCCGACTTTCTCACCGTCGTGGATGACCCCACTGTGGCCAGCTTCCAGGGCCGCACGCTGGTGGCAAATTACGAGATGGATGATGAGGGCGTAAAAGCACAGCCGGTTACGATTGTGGAACGCGGCGTTCTGGTGAACTATCTGATGGGACGGCGGCCGATTCAGGATTATCCCCGCTCCAACGGCCATGGCCGCGCCGCGCCCGGAGCCTCGCCCATTCCCAGTTTTTCCAATCTTTTTGTGCGCTCCGAGGAGCCGCTGTCTTTCGACCAGCTTCAACAGAAGCTCATCGAGCTCTGCCGCAACATGGGGCGCCCCTACGGCTATCTGGTAGAGACCACATCGAACAGCCTTGCTCCGCTGGTGCTCTACCGCGTGTGGGTGAAGGATGGCCGCAAGGAACTGGTGCGCGGCGCTTTCTTCGCGCAACTGGACACCCGCGCCCTGCGCAGTGACATTGTGGCAGCCGGGAACGACCCGCAAGCCGACAACAGCAACGAAGCCATTCCCAAGGCTGTGATCAATCCTTCCGTCCTTTTTGGCGAGCTGGAGGTCAGGCGCACCACGCAGGCGCAGGAAAAACTTCCCGCCATCCCGCCGCCGGACCTGGCAAAAGCTGCTGCAAAATAGCGCAGTCGAGGTATACTCTGGCCGTCACACTGTCAGGAGTCTCCCGAGAGTTCTCATGTTATGATGAGGAATAAATGGCTGATAAATTCAACAGTTACGATGAATTCTTCGCGTTTTACGTGAAGCAGCACAGTAGCCTGGGAAATCGCATCCTGCATGCCGTGGGAACCAGCTTGGGGATGCTGGTCTTGATTGCCGCGCTGCTTGCCGGTCGCCCGCTGCTGGCGCTATTGTGGATTCCGGTGGCGTACGGCTTCGCCTGGACAGGCCATTTCCTGATTGAGCGCAACAAGCCGGCAACGTTCGGGCATCCTTTGTGGTCGTTCATCAGTGACTTTCGCATGCTGGGATTGATGATGGTGGGACGTCTCGGGCCGTGGCTGGAATCGTCGCCGGTGAAAGACGCTGAGCCTTCACGCGCAGTCCAGTCGGACCCTGGGCGGTGAGTCCGGCATGCCCGGCGTGTGTTGTACACTGCCTTGGTGCGCGTCCTGGGAATTGATTGCGGCAGCGCGCTGACGGGCTTCGGCGTGGTGGAGTCGAAGGACGGCAGGGAACTGACGTGCGTGGCCTGCGGCGCCATCCGGCTCTCGAGTGCCGACCGATTGCCCCTCCGCCTGGCACACATCTACCGCGAGTTGTCGCATGTGATTGCGACGCACCGGCCTGAGGTGGTGGCCATCGAAGACATCTTCCACGCCGTCAATGCCAAGTCGGCGCTCAAGCTGGGACACGTGCGGGGAGTGGCCATGCTGGCGGCATCGGCCGCCGGTCTGGAAGTGGCCGAATACGCGCCCCTGGCCATCAAGTCCGCCGTGGTGGGATACGGAAAGGCGGAGAAAAGCCAGGTGCAGCAAATGGTGACGCGCCTTCTGGGCGTGGATCTGGCCTCGGAGCCGGCGGATGTGGCGGATGCGCTCGCCATCGCCGTCTGCCACCTGCACACAGCCGGAACCCTCAGCCGGCAGTTGCGGAAAAAAGCATGAGCCGGGAGATCAAGGTGCGGAATGGCCTCCAACAGGATAGGCCGAGTCCGCATCCAAGAGTTCGAGATAAGAGCATGCATCGATGCGTTGGGACCTTCCTGATCCTGGCTGCGATTCTAGCGCCGCTCCTTCGCACGGAGGCGCAAGCGCAAAGCACCGAACCCGCGCCCCCTCTCACTCGTCCCACGGTGACATTCAGTTTTGAACTGGAGCGCGCCCGGCCTGCGTACTTTGCCATCACCGTGGACGCCAAGGGGCAGGCCATCTATGAATCCCGTGAGTCCCTGTTTCCGGACTCTCCGGACCAAGCTGAGGAGCCTTTTGTCAGCCGCTTTGCCGTATCGGAGGCCACACGGGAGCAGATTTTTTCAGCGGCGCGGGCGCTGAATTATTTTCAGGGCGACTTTGACTATCACAAGCGGCGCATCGCCTTCATGGGAAAGAAGACCCTGGTTTGGAACGGCCCCGAGGGCACGTTCCGGACCAGCTACAACTGGTCCGAGAACGGTCATGTGGACGACCTGACGGCCCTGTTTCATCGCATCTCCAACACCCAGGAATTCGGCCGGCGCCTGGCCTTCCTGCGGCAGTTCGACAAGCTGGGCCTGGAGGGCGAACTCAAGAGCATGGAAGAAGTGGCCCGGGACGGCAAGTTTGGCCTGGCGGAGTTGCAGGTTTTGGAGCCCCTGCTGCGTTCCTTGGCCAGTGACCGCGCCGTCATGCACATCGCCCGGCAAAGGGCGCAGAGGCTCCTGAACCGAGCCTCCGGGGGCGCGGAAGCAACCCCATCTGCCTCCGATCGCAGCCCCCAATAGCCCCTCCCGCTGCCATTCCGGGCCGTTTTTGTGCAACTCCGGGGTACAATGCGCTCATCTAATGGTCTAGCATCCCAGGGGTGGTCTCATGTCTAGGCGAAAAGCGGGACCCGCAGTTTTTGGGTTGGCAACGGGACTTTGCATCCTCTTGCTCAGCGTCACCGCGCTGGCCGATTCCAACGTTCGCATCGTCCGTCTGAGCTATGCCGACGGCGATGTGCGCCTGGACCGTGGCGACGGCCGCGGCTTCGAGCGCGCCATCACGAACATGCCCGTGGCCCACGGCAACCGTGTTTGGGCGCGGGGCGACTCTCTGGCGGAGCTGGAATTTGAAGACGGCGATACCGTCCGCCTGACCCCAGACGCGCTGCTTCAGTTGCAGGAGCTCTCGCTGCGCTCCTCCGGCGGG
>CAYRII010000009.1:12633-27587 GCA_964424245.1 uncultured Terriglobales bacterium
ACGGCCTACTTTGACGTCCGCCATCGTCGCCACGACGACTTCCGCGTGATTTTCGGCCGGCAGGAACTGGTCTTGCTGCGCGACAGCCGCTTCCGCATCGAGCTGAACCGGAATACCGCCCGGGTTGTGGTGACCCGCGGCGAAGTTGAAATCACCGGGGATGTCAATCATCTGGCGGTGCGCAAGGGTGAGAGCCTGAGCCTGGATATGGATGATCCCGAGCGCTACTACCTGGCGCGCTCTACAGAAGAAGGCCAGTACGACCAGTGGGACGACGATCGCCGGCAGTATCGCGACCGCTACGCCAGTTCACGGAACTACGGGGGCTACTCGTCGTACAGCGGGTACGGCCTGAGCGATCTGAACTACCACGGGTCTTATTTCTATCTTGCCGGGTACGGCTACATGTGGCGCCCCTACCATGTGGGCGTGGGCTGGAACCCGTACTTGAATGGCGCGTGGGTCTATTATCCGGGCATTGGCTACGTGTTTGTCTCAGCCTATCCCTGGGGCTGGGTGCCGTATCGCTACGGCAGCTGGTACTACCTCAGCAGCTACGGCTGGTGCTGGCAGCCGGCACGGACTTGGAACACGTGGTACAGGGTTCCCCCTGTGCGGCGCACACCGCGCGGCTTCCAGCCACCCGTGCCGCCTTCGGAACCCAACGGCGGCGTGATCAACGTTGGCCAGGGGCCGATCCCTGCCTCTCCGAGGCCCGATTCAGGAGAGCGCGACACCCGCGGACGCAAGCGCGTCGCTCCCGTGGTGATCGACAACGACTCCCTGGTGCGGGTCGATCGCTCCGTCAACGACGGGATCCGGCGTGGTGGTGGTTTGGCCGATGACAGCGGAAGCGCGCCCAACCCAGATGTCGCGTTCCGCAGCAACCAGCCGTCGTCCCCCGGCACATCCAGTCCCAGCAGCGACCCAGTGCCAGCGATTCGCCCGGGCCGCATCCTGGATCGCGACGCGAGCGATTACCGGAAGTCATTCCGCAGCGAGGAGAGCCCCGTCCCGTCGACCCGACAAGAGAACCCGAATGTTCCTTCGCGGCGCACTTTCGGAAGAGACCCGGCGTCGGACGGAATCCAGGTGGAACGTTCGAGATCGACCGATCGCAACACACCACGCTACACCCCGGCGCCACGCTCGAGTCCACCGCCAGCTCCCAGCCAGAGCTCGGCCCCTTCGCGCAGCTTTTCGCCTCCTCCGTCGCGTTCGACCGGCTCTTCCCATTCCGGCGGCGGCATGAGCAAGTCGGTTGGGGGCAGCTCGGGCGGAGGAACTCAAAGCTCCGGAAGCAGCAGCAGCACGCGTTCTTCGCCGCAACCCTAGAACCGCGACCTGCACAGGGAATCACGGCTTCTCGCGGGAAAGTGTGCCTGGAGTGAAGGGTTAGCGCACCAGGATTCCCGCGTATCCCACAACGCGGTCGCGATCGCCCGAGACGTCGCCCGACGTTGCGTACTTCACCAGTTCCGCGGATGAGGCTCCCAATCTCTTCACCGCCGTCATCATGACCACCGTAGGGCTAATGCCGCACATGCTGATGTCTTCCTGCCGCACCGTCTCATAGAGTCCCCGGGCATCGAGCGCCAGCATGCGCTCGATGGCTTTGCCGTCCTTGACGCGCGTTACAGCGTCCGACTCGTAGTGGTTCATGTCGCTGGAAGAAACCAGGAGCACGGGCTCAGGCCAGGCCTTGACCAATGCAGCCAGGGCCTCTCCCAGGGTTGCCAGGGGCGGGAAAGACCCGACGCCGACGGCAATGGGAACAAAACTGAAATCCGGCACCAGCGCCTGCAGGAAGGGCAAGTGGACCTCCAGGGCATGTTCGGTGCGGTGCGCCTCCGCATCCTCGCTCAACAGAGGACATGCTTCCTTGAGTTTGGCCGCCAGGTCATGGTTGATGGGAGCTTCACCCAGGGGAGTGGCCCAGGAGCCATGGCTCATGATGGCCAGGGGCTCGCCCATCCCGGTGTGATTGGGGCAAAGGATGACGAACTGACGGGGCAGTTCCAGGCGCGCATAGACCGCTCCCGCCACGTGTCCGGAATACACATATCCGGCGTGCGGCGCCACGCATCCCAGCGCCCGGACTTTTTCGCCCGTGGCAGGCACGTAAGAGTGTATGTCGCGCAGCAAGGGCGCCGCTTTCCCCGGGTAGAAGTACCCGGCGACTGCGGGCTCTCGAACCAGGCTGCTCATGAACACCTCGTCCACCGGAAGCGGACTCAGCGGCTAACGGTTGCTTCCTTCCCGCGCAGCACGCAGGGCACGAAATACCCTTGCCGTGTCCCGAAGAGTAAGAGCTTCGGCGCGGGCGTTGCGCGGAACTCCTGCTGCCTCCAGGGCTCCTGCCGCTGCGTCCGCTCCAAATGCGGCCTTCAGATTGTTGACCAGAGTCTTGCGCTTCTGGCCAAAGCAGAGGGCCAGGAACCGCACAAACTCATCCTCGGCGACTCCCAAAGCCTGTCCCCGAGGTTCTATGGTAAGCCGCAATGCGGTGGAATGCACTTTGGGTGGAGGGGAAAACACACCCGGAGGCAGCGTGAAGAGCTTCTCCACGCGGGCATAGAGTTGCGCCGTGGCAGAAAGCAGGCCATAGGCACGACTTTCCGGGCGCGCGACGATCCGCTCCGCGACTTCCTTCTGCACCAACACCACAATGCGATCGATGTATTCGGCAAAGGAAAACAAGCGCGACAGAACCGGCGACGTAATGTAGTAGGGCAGGTTGCCCACCACCAGCGCCTTCTCCCGGGGCTTGCGTCGCTGGCCAGCCAGGTCGGCGGGCAGCAGGCCGATTAGAGTGGGAAGTTGGATGGCGAGTACGTTTCCCTCGACAATCTCGACGTTTTCCTTGCGGGCATAGCGCATGCGCAGCTGAGCGCACAGGATGCGGTCCAGTTCGATGGCCACCAGGCGGTGTGCCTGTTCGGCCAGGATGTCCGTGAGTGCTCCGTGGCCGGGTCCGATTTCCACCACGGTAGATTGCCGAACGTCACCCAGCGCTGCGACGATACGGGCTGCGGCGCTGCCATCGACCAGAAAGTTCTGCCCCAGTTTGGGCCGGCGACGGCTGCGCCCGCTTGCGTTGGCCCTTTTTCTCTCCGCCATATAGACTAGGCACCTTCGCGCCGCGAAATCTTAGTGCAGCAACCGGAGGAGGACACCCGATGCAAATCTCATTTGTCGCTTCTGAGTGCGTCCCGTTTTCCAAGACAGGAGGCCTCGCCGATGTAGTGGGCGCCCTTCCTCCGGCATTGGCCGCCGTGGGACATCAGGTCAGCGTCTTCCTTCCGCGCTACCGGCAAACCCGCCTCTCCCAGGCGGAAACGGTAGTGCGCAGCATTACGATTCCGTTCGACGACCGCTTCCGCTTCTGCTCGGTCCTGGACGGCGGCACGCACAACAAGGTGCAATTCTATTTCATCGACTATGCGCCGTTTTTCGATCGTGACGCCCTTTACGGAACCCCCAGCGGCGACTATCCCGACAACGCGGAACGCTTTTCCATGTTCTCCCGCGCCGTGCTGGAAGCTTCCAAGATCCTGGGCGTGCCGGATGTGTTTCACTGCCACGACTGGCAGTCCGCCCTAGTGCCCGTTCTGCTGCGAACCACCTACTCGGAAGATCCGGCCTTCCAGAATATCCCCACCGTGTTCACCATCCACAACATCGGCTACCAGGGGTTGTTCCCGCCCGATACGCTGCCGCTCATCATGCTGCCCTGGGACCTGTTCACCATTACCAAGCTGGAATTCTACGGCAAGGTCAACTTCCTGAAGGGTGCGCTGATGTTTTCCGATTTCATCACCACGGTCAGCAAGAAATACAGCCAGGAAATCCAGACGGCCGAATATGGATTCGGGCTGGAAGGTGTGCTGCGCGCGCGCTCCTCCACTGTGACCGGCATTCTCAACGGGGTGGATTACGACGAGTGGAACCCGCAAGCCGACAAGTTTGCCGCCGCACACTTTTCCGCGGAGAACCTGGGCGGAAAGGCGGCCTGCAAGAAGGACTTGCTGACGGAGTTCGGCGTGAGCGAAGCGGACCCCAGTCTACCTGTAATCGGGATCGTCTCGCGATTTGCGGCGCAGAAGGGTTTCGACCTGATCGCCCAGGTCGCGGATCGCCTGGTGCGCGAAGAGATGATTGTCGTGGCCCTGGGATCCGGTGACAAGGAATACGAAGAACTGTTTCGCCGTCTGAACAAGCAGTATCCGAAAAAGTTTGCCGTCAAGGTCGCCTACGACAACGCCCTGGCGCACAAGATCGAAGCCGGCGCGGACATGTTCCTGATGCCTTCGCGCTACGAGCCCTGCGGCCTGAACCAGATCTACAGCCTGAAATACGGCACGGTGCCGGTGGTGCGCGCCACCGGCGGGCTCGACGACACCATCGAGCCCTGGGACGCGAAAACGGGCAAGGGCACAGGATTCAAGTTCTCCGAATACAGCGGCGAGGCGCTGCTGGCCACGCTGCGCGCTGCCCTGGCTGCATACCGCGATCAGTCCGCGTGGCAGACCCTGATGCGCAACGGTATGGCCAAGGACTTCTCCTGGGCCAGTTCCGCGCGCGAGTATGTGCGCGTGTACGACAAGGTCCGCCAGGCGCGTACGGCCAGCGCCGCCTGACGCGTTATTTTTCCTGCCCAGATGTTGCTGGGGATGGATGTTGTCCGCGGCGCGTCCGCGCGAAGGCAAAGAACACCGGAACCCCTGCCAGAATCACCAGCGACCCCCAAAGCGAATTGCGCAGGTTTTCGGTAAACGAGTAGTACAGGAGAACCGCCGAGGCCAGGATAAACAAACCTGGCACCACCGGATATCCCCAGGCGCGGTACGGCCGGTCGGCATCCGGCTCGCGCCTGCGAAACACGAAGATGCTGCTGGCCGCAATCATATAGAAAAGCCAGGCTGAGAAAATGGCCAGAGAAAACAACTGCTGGAAGCTGCCGCCCAGCAGCACCAGGGCGATGGTCAACGCCGACTGGAAAATCAAGGACATGGTGGGCGTGTGAAAGCGGGGATGCACGTCTGCCAAGCGGTGAAAGAAATAACCATCACGCGCAGCGGCAAAGGGGATGCGGGCGCCAGTGAGAATCTGTCCGTTCATGGTCACGAACATGGAAACGGCCATGCCGACCGTCACCAGGCCTGCGCCCCAGGTGCCGGAGGCCAGCAGCATGGCCAGGGAGGCCGGCTGGTCGGACTGTGCCACCAATGCGGCCGGCATCATGTACTGCACGGCGGCGTTGGTCAGCAGGTAGAGCGCCGCCACAGCCAGAATGCCCCCAACCAGCGCCAGGGGGATGGAACGTCCGGGCCTTCGGATTTCCCCTCCCACCATGTTCAGGTTGTTCCAGCCGTCGTAGGCCCAGAGCGCGGCAATCAGCGCCACCATGAACCCGGAAATGCCGCCCGGGCTGGCGGCGGCGCCGGTGGAATAGTTGTTCCAGTCACCCGCGGGAGAGGCAAAGCAGACCAGCGCAATGGCCGCGATCATGGCAACTTTCAGAATGGTAAAAAAGGCTTGAAACGATCCCGCGCGCCGGACTCCCACGTAGTTGAGAGCCGTGATGAACAGGATCGCGGTTACGGCCAAGCCGTGTCCCCATGTGATCGCAATCCGTTCCGTGAAGAGCTGAAATCCCAATACTTCGTGACTCAGGAATGCCAGCGCAGGAAAAGTTCCCAGAACACGGACCATCCCGCTGCTCACGCTGGCGATGGAAGCCGGCTTTCCGATGGTGAACCAGGTCCAGGCGTACAGAAAGCCAAGCAGCGGGCCGTAGGCGTCGCGCACGTAGATGTACTCGCCGCCGGCGCCGGGCTTCATCGCACCCAGTTCGGCGTAGGTAACGGCGCCGAAGAAGGAGAGCAATCCTCCCACCACCCAGGCCAGGAACACCCATTGCACCGATCCCACTGCTTCCATCATCTCCCTGGGAACCAGGAAGATTCCGCTGCCAATGATAGTTCCCACCACAATCGCAGTGGCGTGGCCGACAGTAAGATCGCGCGCCAGCCCGTCCGATGAAGTGGTTTGGTTTGGCTCTCCGAGGGTCGTTTCAGGCACTCTGTTCTCCCTTGTTGTTGGGGTCTGATAGGAACAGGCTGGCAACATAACCGATGCTGAACGTGGCCATGGTTCCCAGTGCGACGTACCAGGTCCAGGGAACTGCGGTGGCCAGCCACAAGTAGAGTCCCACTGCCAGCCCGGCGGCCAGGCCCAGGATGGCGCCGCGTTCGTGGGTCCTGCGGGTGAGCACGCCCAGCAGGAAAACGCCGAGCAGCGCCCCGTAGGCCACCGAGGCGATGGTGAGCCCCAGTTCGACCACACGCCCGCCTCGTCGCGCGAGCAATGCAAAGCCGAAGAGAACCATCGCCCAAAACAGCGTCGCGCGCCGCGAGAGCACCATGCGCCTGGCTTCGCTCGTCTCCGGGTTCCGGCGCACGTAGAAATCCACGATGGAGGTGGAAGACAAGGAGCTGAGCGAAGAACTGAGCGTGGACATGGCAGCCGCAAGTATCGCGGCCAGTAGAAGCCCGGCGACGCCCGCGGGCATCCGAGTGACGATAAAGGTGGGGAAGATGGCGTCCGAACGGGCAAAGACGGCGGAGGGTTCCACCAGCCGGTAGAAGGCAAACAGCGCCACGCCGATCAACAGGAAAATGACGAATTGCAAGAAGACAATAATCCCGCTGGATATCAGAGCCGCCTGCGACTCCAGGCGGCTGCGCGCGGCCAGCAACCTTTGCACAATCAACTGGTCGGTGCCGTGGCTCGCCATGGTCAGAAAGCCGCCGCCGATCAGCCCCGCCCAGAATGTGTATGCTCTGCTGAAGTCGAAGGAAAAGTCGAATACTTGCAGCCTGCCCGCCGCTTCCGCCACCGAAAGCACGGCCGGGGCTCCACCTGGAACCAGTTGCAGAATGACCATCAGCCCTACCAGTGTCCCGCCAACGTATACCGCGAGCTGCACCACGTCCGTCCAGATTACGGCAGCGAGGCCCCCTTCCAGCGTATAAGCCAGCGTCAGCACAGTGATCAGGGCGACCGAGGCCACATCGCCGGTGCCCAGGGCAATCATCACCACAATGGAAACCGCCCACACGCGTACTCCGTCGGCCACGGCGCGGGTCAGGAGAAAGAGGGCGGCGGTCGCGCTGCGCAAGTTTCCTCCAAAGCGCCGTTCCATGAGCTCGTAGGCGGTATAGAGCTCGCCCCGGAAGTATTGGGGAAGCAAAACCAGGCTGATGAGCACGCGTCCCAGGCAATACCCCAGTGCCACCTGCAGGAATGCCAAGTTGGTGTCGTAAGCCAGCCCCGGAATGCTGATGATAGTGAGGGTGCTGGTTTCGGTGGCCACGATGGAAAGGGAAATGGCCCACCAGGGGATGTCTCGATCCGCGAGAAAGTAGCCGCGCAGCGTGCGCTGCGAGCGGCGAAAACGCATGCCGAAGGCCGTAATGCCTCCGAGATAGAGCACAACGATGAGCAGATCGAGCGGTCGCAGAGTCATGGACGGCGGCAGCGGCTTCGGCGCCCATTATCAGGCAAAAATCGGCAAAGGCCGGCAAAATCTGCAGAGCAGGAGGGCGCGTTCCTGTGATAAAAATAGCTGCCATGGCGCTCTTCCTGGGTATCGACGGTGGCGGCACCAAGACCGAGTGCGCGGTCGGCGATGAAAAATCGATCCTGGGACGGGCCACTGCCAGTGGGAGCAAAGTGCTTCGCGTGGGCGAAGAACAGGCGCGCGCGGCCCTGCGCGAAGCCATCTTGCAGGCGTGCAAGGCCGCGGGCGCGGATCCGGGAAGTGTGGTTCGCACCTGCGTGGGAATTGCCGGAGCCTCTCATCCGGACTCGCGTGACATCGTGCGCCGCCTGGTACGGGAGCTGGTAAAGGCAGAGGTGGATGTCGTGGGTGACATGGTGGTGGCCCACGAAGCGGCCTTCCCGGGTGTTTCGGGCGTCATTGTGATCGCCGGCACCGGGTCGATTGCTTACGGGCGCAACGAGCGAGGAGAGACCGCCCGCGCCGGGGGCTGGGGTTCTGTGGTTTCCGACGAAGGTTCGGGGGATTGGATCGGACGGGCCGCGGTGGCGGCGGCGCTGCGCGCCTACGATGCCGGGCAGAGCACTGCATTGGTTGAGGGCATCCTGAACGCCTGGCGGCTGGCCACGCGCGAGGACGTGGCGCGCATGGCCAGCAGCAACCCGCCCCCGGATTTTGCGGTCCTGTTTCCCCAGGTGTTGCTGGCTGCGGACCGGGGTGACGGCTTGGCGCGCGACATTCTGATGCGCGCCGGCACGGAGTTGGCGCAGCTGGCCCGCATTGTGATTCGACGCCTCTGGCCTGGGCCGCAGGCGGTGCGCGTGCGCATCAGTGGCGGCGTTTTCATAAATTCGTTTTGCATTCAGCAGGTGTTTGAGAACTCTCTGCGTGCCGAACGCACGCAGGCCGCGGTGACGTTTGGCCACGTGGATGCGGTGGCAGGGGCCGTGGAATTTGCGCGCCGTGCAGCCGCGCACGTGGTCGTGTGAGAACCTAAGGCCGCATTCTTGTTCCTGGCGGATGTACGGCTCTGAGCAGCCATGAAGCCTGAACCCACCGACGACCCACGCCAGCCGGCGGACGCCTTAGAAGGTTCGTTGAAAGCGTTGGTGCACCATCCCTCCGAGAATGTGCAGCGGCGGGTGGCGTCCGACCCAGGCCTGACCGAAGACCTCGCTTTGGCGATGTTGGAGCGCCGCGATCTGTCCCGGTTCGCCCTGGAAGACATGTCCAGGAACGGCGCGGTGATGAAAAGCCGCCTGGTTCTCAACGCGCTGGTGTGTCATCCCCGTACCCCGCGCCACGTTTCACTGCCCATCGCCCGCCATCTCTACACCTTTGAACTGATGAAGATTGCGCTCTCGCCGGCCGTACCGGCCGATATCAAGATGGCCGCCGAGGAGGCTATCGTCGCGCGCCTGGAAACCGTGACGTTGGGGGAAAGGTTGACGCTGGCACGGCAGTCCTCGTCGCGCGTGGCCGCCGCTCTCCTGATGGATCCGGAGGGCCGCATCGTCGATGCCGCGCTCGAGAATCCACGAATGACTGAAGCCTGGATCGTCAGAACCTTGCAGAAAGAGGAGGCGCCGCAGGTTTTTGTGGAGATAGTCTGCCGGCATCAGAAATGGTCCCTGCGCCAGGAGATTCGCGTTGCCCTCCTCCGCAACGGCAAAACGCCGCTGGCACGAACTCTCTCCTTCGCGCAGGCGCTGCCCACCGCCGTCTTGCGTGACGTCCTGCGCCACGCCCGCATCCAGGCCCACGTCAAGGTGTACCTGATGAAGGAACTGGAGACGCGCGAAGCAGGCGGGCGGGACAAGGCGTAAAGCCGTTCTGCCTAGAATCGCATCAGGTCCCGGCCAATCACGATTGTTCCGTTGAAATGCCGGGCGGCGCGTTCGTGGAAGGTTTTCTCGTCATTGCCCGGCACCAGGTGGGTCAGCACCAGTAGCTTCACGCCCGCTTTCTGGGCTGCCATGCCGGCCTCTTCGGGCGTGGAGTGATAAAACTTGAGGCGCGCCGCAACTTCGGGCGTGTCCACCTTGTCGAGCCATTCCGGCAAATAGGCCTCGTGGATCAGCACATCTACGCCCTGGGCGTGACGGACCAGATTGTCGCTGGGCCTTGTATCACCGGAAATCACTATGCTGCGACTCCCGCTTTCAAACTTGTATCCGAAAGCATTCTTGACGGGCGTGTGATCCACAGCAAACGCCGTAATCCGTACGTCTTCATCCTGGTAGACGGTTCCTTCTTTCACTCTGTGCGCCCGAATGGTGGCGCCCGCGCCAGGATGCATCTCCGTCAGGTCGCGCCGGATGTGAATATCGTCCGCAAAAAACCGAACCATCGCATCGGCCAGCTTCTTTGTCCCCTTGGGGCCGTAAAGATCGAGGGGCGTGTAGCGGCCAAAGATCCAGGAAGTGCTGAAGAGGTCGGGCAGGCCGGAAGTGTGATCGGAATGCAGGTGCGTCAGAAACACCGCGCGCAGCGACTTCAACTCCAACCCTGTGGCTGCCAGCCGCATCACCACGCCGCGACCGGCATCCACGATAAAAAGCTTGCCATTCACTACGACGGCAGTGGAAGGGCCGGCGCGCTCCGCGTCCGGCCTTGGGTAACCGGTTCCCAGGAGGATGACCTGCATGTCGGTGTTCGGGGTCTCCTGCGATTGCACGGCCGGGTAGCTGGCGAATGCCAACAGCACAGCCAGTAAGGGTAAGGCTGACTTCATGCGTGTCTCCAAGTTCCGTCTCTAATCGCGAAAGTGGTTCAGAATAGCCTCCGCCTGCTTGCGCGTCACCACTGCTGCAAGCGAGACCGGGTCGGCCCGCTTGACGGCGCGAACGCTGCCGAAATGTTCCAGCAGGCGTCTTCTCGCGGCCGGCCCGATTCCAGGTACAGCCAGCAGCTCCGACTCGCGGTCCCGCATCTGGCGACGCTTGCGATGGAAGGTTAGTGCAAAGCGATGCGATTCGTCGCGAATGCGCTGCACCAGGTGCAGCGCCGGCGAATGGCGGTCCAGGACCACCGGCTCCTCCTGGCCCAACAGGTAGAGAATTTCCTCCCTCTTGGCCAGCGCCGCCAGCGGAAGATTGATGATCTCCAATTCCTCCAACGCCTGCGCCGCGGCGTGCAGTTGTCCTACGCCGCCGTCCACCAGCACCAGGCTGGGGAAAGAGCGTTTTTCTTCCCGCAGCCTGCGATAGCGACGGGTCACGACTTCCCGCATGGCGGCAAAATCGTCCACCCCCGCAACCGAGCGGATCACAAATTTTCGGTACTCGGACTTGTTCATTCTGCCGCTTTCCCACACCACCATGGAGGCCACCGTTTCCACACCCTGAAGATGCGAGATGTCGAAACACTCGATTCGCCGGGGCAGTTCGGGAAGCCAGAGGGCGTCCTGCAGCGCCTCCCGGGTGGCGGCGGTGGCCGGTTTCATCACCCGGAATCGTTGTTGGTAAGATTGGCGCGCGTTTTTACTGACCAGGTCCACCAGCGACCTTTTGCCGCCCCGCTGCGGAGCCAGAATCTCCACTCCCGCCCCGCGTTTTTCGCGAAGCAGTTCTTCGAGGGTTGTCCGGTCCTCAAAATCCACAGGAACATGGATGCTGCTGGGAATGTAGTGCTGGTCCAGGTAAACCTGCTTGAGTAAAGCGGCAAAAAACTCGCCGGGTTCAAAGCGGTTCGCTGTGCCGGCTGCAGTCAGGTCTTCCCAGAAGAACTCGCGACGGTCGAGCACGCGTCCACCCCGCATGTGGAATAGATTGACGGCCAGCATCGCATTCTCGTAGTGGTATCCGAAGACGTCGGCGTCTTCCCCTTCCGCCGCGGCGATGCGCTGCTTTTCCTGCATCTGCTCGATGACGGACACCAGGTCGCGATAGCGGGCGGCCTGCTCGTACGCCTGCCGCTCGGAGGCCTCCTCCATGCGCGCGCGCAGCGAATTCGCCAGGTGCGAGGGCTTGCCGTCCAGGAACTGACGGACGTCGCGTACGGCTTCTTCGTAAATCTCTGGAGTAGTCAAATCCTTGACGCACGGACCCAGACAGCGCTTGATGTAAAACTGCAAACAAGGACGAGGATGGAAACGAGTCAAGTCCACACGGCACGACGGCACCAGAAAGTGACGGTGGATCAGGTCCACGAGCCTGTGGGCGAGGCTGGCAGGGAAATACGGCCCAAAATATGCGCTGCCGTCTTTGCGCAGGCGGCGTGTTACGTGGACCCGCGGGAAACGCTCCTGGAGGGTCAAGCGGATGTACGGGTAGGTCTTGTCGTCGCGCAGCAAGATGTTGAAGCGCGGCTTCTTTTGCTTGATAAGGTTGTTTTCGAGGGCCAGGGCCTCTTTTTCATTGTCCACCACGATGTAGTCCACATCGGCGGCCTCGCGCAACAGGGATCCGGTCTTGGCGTCTTCCGGCCTTCCCTCGGCAAAGTACGAACGCACACGCGCGCGCAGGTTCTTGGCCTTGCCCACGTAGATCACCAGGCCCTCGGCGTCTTTGTAGAGGTACACGCCCGGTGACGTGGGCAAACTGCGGACTTTTTCCCCCAGATCCATGCCACAAAAATTCTACTCCGCCGGGCATGCAACCGGTGTGTCCCTGTGAGGCATCGCATTCGATTAGAATGATGTCCATGGGACGCAGGCTGGTGTTGGGAGTTGCGCTCCTTACGGTTGGCTGGGGATTGCCGGCGCTGCCGCAGGCTGCCCCCTCAGCCAAGAGGGAGCAGCCGCCGGTGCGCAAGAGTGATCCCGTGCCGCGTTCCACGCCGGCAGAGAACAAGGAATACAGCTCCAGCCGGGAGACAATCATCGATCTCACGCCACCGGGCGGTGACCCCGGCAAGTCTGAGTCAGCCGGGGATGTCACGGAATTCACGCCCTACGATCCCCACAAGGCGGAAAAAGACGTCGAAGTGGGAGATTATTACTTCAAGCGCAAGAACTATGGAGCGGCCATCAGCCGCTACCGGTCGGCGCTGGTCTACAAGCCCAACGACGCCGGGGCAACGTTCCGTCTGGCGCGCGCGCTGGAAGTGATTGGCGAGCTGGAAGAATCCCGCCGGCTTTTTGAGGCCTACCTGAAAATCCTGCCGGAGGGCGAATTCGCCGCTGCCGCCCGAAGCTCGTTGGAAAAGCTGAAAGCCCAGGAAACTTCCGCGCTCGACCCGCGTCCGGCTACTTCTCCACCCGCAGAAACTCCCCCGTCGAAGCGTTCACCGCAACCGTAAGTTTGGCGTCGGCGCGGCTGGCACCGTAAGTGACGTGCCAAACGAGCTGGTTTTTCTGTGTGTTCCAATCCAAGAGAAATATCACCGGTTGGTCGGGCGTCTTGGCCAGGATCGCTTTGCCTCCATGCTCCTGGGCCGTATTGAACGCCTGATCGGTGTCAATCTTCAAGAAGGCCAGATCGAAGGGATGCGTGGAGGTATTGTTGGGGTTGAAGCTGTCTTCCGGGCCGGGCGTTATGCCGCGCTCCGGTGCATCGTTTGCGGTGACGCCGGACCAGAGGTAGCTCTTGGCTGCGCGGCGGGAGGGAGCCGCGAAGCTGGCTCGCCAGACGCCCGCTTTGCCCTCCGCTGCCGCAGAATCGGCAGTGAATTGGGACTCCAGCCGGAAGGGCTGCGCATCCGCCGACCACTGGCGCGCCGTTACGTACAACCGTTGCAGGGCGACCCGCCCGCTTTCATATTCCGGCGGCTTCACCGCCGGCTTCGCGGGATTGCTGTCGCCGCCCGTGCGGGGAGCATCCGAAGAGCACCCCATCAGCAGCACGACCGCCAGCAATCCCGTACCAACGCTTTTCATGATTTCACCCGTATAATGAGCCGTCTCGCGCAGGCCATGCGTAGGGGCCTATTCTAAACCTTCCGAAACCACGATGGACCGCCTCTTGCAGGACGCACTCGACGCCATTCATTCCGCCACCGACAGGATGGATTCTGCCCAGCTCTCGCGCCATCCGGAGGGCAAATGGTCGGCGGCGGAGATTCTGGAGCACCTTTCCATTACCTTTGGCACAACGTGTCACGTCCTGCAGCGAGGCCTGGATTCCGGCAAGCCGGCGGTGTCTCCTGCCACTCTGTATCAGCGACTGGCTACCATCCTAGTAGTAAGCTTGGGAATCTTTCCCGAAGGGCGCAAGGCTCCTGCCTTTTCCGTGCCCAAAGGCATCGGCCCGGAAGAGTCCCTGAAGGCCATACGGCAGAATCTGGCCGCCATGGACGAGGTGATATCCCAATGTGAAGCCCGGTTCGGCGCCCGGCAAAAAGTTGCCAGCCACGTTGTTCTGGGTCCGCTCTCAACACAACAATGGCGCAAGTTCCACCTGGCCCACACGCGCCACCATATGAAGCAAATTGCCCGGTTGCGCGCTCTCAAGCAGGCGGAATCTCAATCCAGCTCGTAGGCGCGAATCTTGTGCAGCAGGGTCTTGTAGGACACTCCCAGCCGTGAAGCGGCGCTGGACTTGTTCCAGCGACACTCTCGCAACGTGGCTTCAATCTTGGCGCGTTCCACGGCCTCCACCGCGCGGGATGACACCTCCGGCAGAGTGCCGTCCAGATCGAAACGTCTCGCGCTTTCCTCCGCGGGCAATGCCGAGCGCAGCCCCAAATCAGAGGCAACAAGCATCCCGTCGTGCAACAGGGAAGCGCGCTCCAAGGCGTTTTGCAGTTCGCGCACGTTGCCCGGCCAGGGGTGTGCCCGGAGAGCGGCCATGGCATCCGGAGCGAGGCGGAGATGCGGTTTGCGCAGTTCGCGGCGGAAGCGCTCCAGAAAATGCTCCGCAATCACCAGGACATCTTCGCCGCGTTCGCGCAGGGGCGGAATGCGCAGGGGGACAACCGCCAACCGGAAATAAAGATCGCGCCGGAATTCTCCGCTGGAGGCCGCTGATTCGAGGTCGCGGTTTGTGGCCGCCAGGACGCGCACGTTGACCTCGAGTGGCGCGGATCCTCCCAGCCTCTCGACCACGCGCTCCTCCATCACGCGCAGCAGCTTGGTTTGGGCCTCGGCAGGCAGATCGCCGATTTCATCCAGAAAAATCGTTCCCCCGTGGGCCAACTCAAACTTCCCCGCCCTGCGGGAATCGGCGCCGGTAAAAGCGCCGCGTTCATGGCCGAACAATTCGTTTTCCACCAGAGATTCGGGAATGGCGGCGCAGTTCAAGGCCACAAAGGGCTTGGCAGCGCGCGGGCTCAGTTGATGGATGGCACGCGCGAACAGCTCCTTTCCGGTTCCGCTTTCGCCCAGCAGCAGAACCGTCGCATCGCTGGGCGCGATGCGCTGCATCTCGCGCGCCGTCGCCAAAATGACTGGATGTTCGCCCACAATGCGCGGGAACCCGTAGCGGCGGGCATAGTCTTCCTTGAGAACAAT
>CAYRII010000010.1:0-22407 GCA_964424245.1 uncultured Terriglobales bacterium
ATGGGTTGATCAGCCGGGTTCACCTTCTGGTAGGAAGGGGGGCTGGGCATGTTGGGCGGAAGCTGGGAGGCGGTCTTGGCGATGGCGGCCTGCACATCCTGGGCGGCGGCATCGATATTGCGGCTGAGATTGAACTGCAGGGTGATGGAAGTCGAGCCCTGACCGCTAGTGGAGTTCATGGAATCGAGGCCGGCGATGGTGGAAAACTGGCGCTCGAGCGGCGTGGCCACCGCGGAAGCCATGGTTTCCGGGCTGGCGCCGGGAAGGCTGGCGTTCACCAGGATGGTGGGGAAGTCCACGTTGGGGAGATCGCTGACCGGCAGCTTCTGGTAGCCCATGGCTCCAAACAGAAGGACCGCCAGCATCACCAGCGTGGTGGAAACCGGGCGGCGGATGAAGAATTCAGCAACGTTCATGGCTGCTTTTCCCCGCCGCCTTCCTGCTTGATTTCCACGCGAACGCCGGGCGCCAGGCGGATTTGCCCGTCGGTGACCACGGTTTCGCCCGCAGCCAGGCCCGCGGCAATCACGGCCTCGCCGCCCTGCAGGCGGGCCACAGTGACGGGCCGGGACTCCGCCGTCAGGTCAGGCTTGACCACAAAAACAAACTGGCCCTGCTGGCCGGATTGCACTGCCTGCTCCGGCACCACCAGGGCGCCGGGCTCTTCCGTCAAACGCAGTTGCACGTCCACGAATTGTCCCGGCCACAGCCGCCGGTCTGTATTGGCGAACGAGGCCTTGAGGCGGATGGTGCCGGTGGAACGATCCACGGCATTCTCCACGAAGTCCACCACGCCTTCCACGGGACGGTCCATCTCCTGGGGAAACGCGACCCGCACCTTCAACTTCCCTCCCGCCATGTACTTACGCACGTCCGGCAAGTAGCGCTCCGGCAGGGCAAAGGCCACCTGAATGGGCGCGAGCTGATTGATGGTGACCAATGGGACCTTCTCGTCGTTGGCCTTGACCAGATTGCCGCGATGCACCATCAGGGTGCCAGTGCGTCCTGCGATGGGAGAGTAGATTTCCGCGTAGTCCAGCTGTACGCGGGCGTTCTCCACCGCCGCGCGGTCGGCGCGCACGGCGGCTTCCAGGGCATCGGCATTGGCGACCGCCTGGTCATATTGTTCGCGCGCCACCACGCCTTCTTCCACCAGGCGGGTGTAGCGGGCGGCCTGCGTGCGGGCATTGTGTGCCTGCGCCAGGTTGCGCGCCAGGCTGGCCTCGGCGCGGCGCAGCTCCGCTTCGAGGGGCCGGCGATCAATGGTGAACAAAAGCTGGCCCCGGCGGATATCCTGCCCCTCGGTGAAATGCACGCCGGTGAGCTCGCCGGTCACCTGCGCTTTGACGGCAACTGTGGAAGTGGGCTCCACGGCCCCGATGGTGCGCAACTCCACCGGCACGGTCTTCTGTTCGACTTTGGCGACGGTGACCGGCGCCGACGGCGCCGGCGGTGCGGCCTGCTGCCGGGAACATCCCAGGAGCAAAGACAGGGCGGCTGCCGCCGCGAATAGAAACAGGACTCGACGGATGGGGTGCGCCACCCGTGAACCCAAGAAGAGGATCGAAAAAATGTCGAAATGCTGCGTCATGGTCACCTGCGTTTGGATGTGCGGCCGGGGTCGGCGTTGCAATTGTTTTGCGCCACCATGCCTCGCAGCCAGATGTCGGTGAGGGTGCGGCTGACATCGCCCAGGGGGAACTTCTGGTAGCGCTTGCCGCCAAACAGTTCCTGAATAAGAAAGTGATAGACCACCATGCCCAGAAAGCCGCGCGCCGCCAGCAGCGGGTCCACGGGGCGAAAATGGCCCTGGCGGACGCGCCGGGCAATGTGTTCGGCGAGGGCGTCGTAGTAATCGGCAATGTGAGTGCGGAAGAAGCGGCCGGCCAGGCGGTGGTTTTCCAGCGCGCTGAACAGCAGAAGCCGGCTGCGCGTGGAGTCCCGCGTGTTGCGGCGCAGGAGGTCTTCGGCAATGGCGGCGAAAATCTCGCGATCGTCCGAGCCTTCCCGCAGGCGCACGCGCAACTGGCGGTGCGTGTCCGCGGCCTGGCACTCGAGCTCCAGAAGCGCCCAGTAGAGGGCTTCCTTGGTGGGGAAGTGACGAAAGATGAGGGCTTCGTTGACGCGGGCGCGCTCGGCGATCTGGCGCGTGGTGGTGCCCTGGTATCCCTGGCGGGCGAAGAGATCTCCGGCAACCTTGAGGATCTGGCGGCGGCGGTCGCGGCCGGAGACACGATGGTTCTTTCGAGCCATGTAAGTATGTACTTACTTTTAATGGTTCCGGGAAACGCTGTCAACTCCGGGACGGGAGAGAGGACTAGCGGGAGAAGTAGTAGGCCAGCTTGACTTGAAACTGGTAGGAAGGGCGCTCCAGTCCGCGACCGGTGTCCTGGTTGTAGATGATGTAGAAATCGCTGTGCGGCCGAAAGATGTAGCGCAGCCGCAGGTTCAGGCTGGAAAGGCGCGCCGCCGAGTTGAGTTGCACGAAGGCGGTGGTGAGCAGGCGGCGCGAAAAGTTGTAGCTGGCGCGTGCGCTGAAAAGATTGGTGGAGAAGTTTCCCTGGAGAAGGTGCACGCGATTGTACGAGTCGTCGAGTTCGAGATGAAGATGACGGTTGGGGCGAATGGTGAAGCCGAGCGAGGTTTCCAGCCTGGTTCCGGAGTAGAAATCGCCCCACTTCTGGCGAAAGCGCGCGACCAGCCGGCGGCTGGTGTCGGTGGTCAATTCGATGCGCGGGCGGTTGAAGCGGTATGAGCCCGGCGGGATGATGATGCCGGGGCGGATTTCGAAGGGTTGGACCAGCACGTCTGTGAAATCCTCGAGAGGCCGAAACTCGAGTACGGCGCTGTTGCGGAAGCGAGTCGCCCAGGTAAGTTCAACCTGGCGTGTTTCCAGCTCTCCGGCGCGTTTGTCGTACTGTTCGTACTGGACCTCAAACTCCATCTGGCGCACGAAGGGTAGAAACCGCGGGCGAGGCTTCCAGGCAGCCTGGCCAAAGTACTGGCGAACACCGCGGCGCTCCACAAAGCCAACCTCGGGATTGAAGTTCTCGCCGATGTCTTCATACACGCCGATGAAGCGCCAGCGGTCGCTCTCGTAGCGCGGATGGATGCGGAAAGACAGGTTGTCCGATTCCAGGCCGGGCGTGGCGGTCCCCATCAAGTAGGTAAGCACGCGAAAGTGGTCAGTGACATTGAACTCGGCGTCAATGCCGGCGCCCCGGTTGTAAGCGGTGGTGGCGCCGCCCTGGCGGCTGAGGAAGATGGCGCCGATGTAAGAACGACGGAAGATGTCGCGCTTGACGCGTGCCACGGTGAAGTGCTGCCGGGGAATGCCGAGGACTGAGGGATCGCCCAGCTCGCGTGTCTGCACCTGGAGAAAGCCTAGATTGTAAGCGCCCGCCTTGCCGGTGACCCTGATGCCGTAATCGATGGGCAGGGGCTGGCCGTCGTCGGTGAGCCCGATGCGGCGGGTGAAGAAAAGCTGATTGATCTGCTCGCGCCCGAACAGAAAAATGCCCGCGTTCTCCAGAAAGAAATCGCGCTTTTCAGGAAAGAACACGGAAAAACGACTGAGGTTGATGACTTGCTGGTCCACCTCGACCTGGCCGAAATCCGGGTTCAAGGTGAATTCGGCGGTCAGCGAAGGAGTCAGGCCAACGCGAGCGACTTCCAGGCCTGCGGTGCCGCGCATCCCGGCGTCGAAACCGGGCTGGCCAATCAAAGGTACGCCCTGGCGCCAGCCGAAGGTGATGTAAGGACGAAACTCCAGCAGGCGCCGGCGACGAATTTCCTCGACGCCCGCCAGCTCCCCCGCCTGGGAAACGCGCTCCAGGCCGAACTGGCGCTGCCAGCTTGACCACAACACCTCCTCATTCTTGCGGCGAATGATGCGCGCCAGGTTAAAGCCCCACACGTTTGCACCTTCGCGATAGCGCAGCGTGGTGAAGGGAATGGCGATTTCGACGATGTAGCCGTCGCTGACCAGCCGCCCGGCGGAGAGCCAGGGCGCGTCCCAGGAGAGATTGACGTCGCGGCCCTCGTCCGTAATCAGCGCGTCCTGCTGCGTGCCCAGCGGGTTGACCGCGAAGCGGTACGCGTTGCGGCGGTCATGATAGGTATCGAGGAGGATCTCGAATTTGTCATCGTTGGCAAAAGTAGCGTCGCGGTTGAGTTCCCGGGCGTTCATGCGTGAGGGCTCGGAGTCGAAGGCGCGGATGGCGAAGTAGAGGTTGCGGTCATCAAAGAGCACGCGCACTTCGGTGCGCTCGGAGGCGGGCGCGCCTTCAACCGGTTCCTGCTGGCGGAAGTCCGATATGACGGGAGGGGCGTCCCAGGCGGGCTCATCCAGTTGGCCGTCGATTTTGACGGCGCCAGCGGCACGCACGGCATGCGTACGCCGCAAGCCAGCCTCTGCAGCCGGTGCCGGCGCGGCCTCCTGGCCGAGCGCGAGGGAGGGCGCAAGCAGGAAAGCGAGCACCAGCATTAGTTGGTTCACTGAAGAAAAGCGCATCGGCGAGCACGGAAAGGCTAGACATTCTACTAGCTCGCGGCGTGCCGGCGCGCCGGAATCCGGTTGCATTGCGGTCGTCCGGTTGGAAGAATAGCGGCGCGGAAGAGGCGTCGGAGGCTCCCGTGTCCGAAAGTCCTTACGAATTGCCGGAAATCTTCAACGTTGCGCCGTACTTCGTGGATCGCAACGTGGAAGAAGGCCGAGGAGCGAACACGGCCATCGAGTGCGGCGACGAGCGCGTCACCTATGCGCAGTTGCTGGAGCGCGTCAATCGAACAGGCAACGCTTTGCGGCAGGCGCTGCGGGTACGGCGCGAGGAGCGCGTGTTCCTGCTGCTGACGGATACACCGGCGTTTGCCTACTGTTTTTTCGCGGCCATCAAGATCGGCGCCGTGCCGGTGCCGGTCAACACGCTGCTCAGGCCCGGCGACTACCGGAAACTGCTGAACGATACGCGGGCGCGCGTGGCCATTGTGAGCGACACGCTCCTGCCGCAGCTCGAAGCCATTCCGCGCGACACGCTGGAGTTTCTGGAAGAAATTGTGGTCGTCGGAGAGGCTCCGCCGGATCAGCGGTCGCTGGCAGAGTTGATGGAGGCCCACGCGCCGGAGTTCCAAGCGGCCCGCACCAGCCGCGACGAACCCGCCTTCTGGCTCTATTCTTCCGGCTCCACCGGTAGTCCCAAGGCCTGCGTTCACCTGCATCACGACATGGTGGTGTGTGCCCACGCCTACGCCCAGGGCGTGCTGGGGATCCGCGAGCAGGACCGCTGCTTCAGTGTAGCCAAGCTGTTCTTCGCCTACGGACTGGGCAATGCGCTCTATTTCCCGTTCGCCGTGGGAGCGACCAGCATTCTGTGGCCCGGCCCTCCGGCGGCGGCCAATGTCTACGACGTAATTGAAAAACACCGGCCCACGCTTTTCTTTTCCGTGCCCACCGGCTACGCCATGCTTCTGGCGCACAAGCGCGAAGGCGAAGATTTCGACCTGCGCAGCGTGCGTCATGCAGTTTCGGCGGGTGAAGCGCTGCCCGCAGCGCTCTACGAACGCTTCCGCCAGCGCTTCGGTATCGAAATTCTGGATGCCATTGGCTCCACCGAAGCCCTGCATATGTTCATTGCCAATCGCCCGGGTGCCGTTCGTCCCGGCTCGAGCGGCCAGGTCCTTCCCGGCTATGAGGCGAAAATTCTGGATGACGCAGGCCGGTTGGTTCCAGTGGGCGAAATCGGGAATCTATGGATCAGGGGCGATTCGGTCTGCGCGTTCTACTGGAACCGCCACGAAGCGACCAAGGAGACCATCGAAGGCCACTGGATCCGCACCGGAGATAAGTATCACCAGGACAGCGACGCCTACTTCTGGTACGCGGGGCGCTCGGATGACATGCTCAAAGTGGGAGGCATTTGGGTGAGCCCGGTGGAGATTGAAAACACCCTGGTCGAGCACGCCGCGGTGCAGGAGGCGGCAGTAGTGGGCCGCGAGGACCGCGACCAGCTCCTCAAGCCCGCGGCCTACGTTGTGCTGCGCGACGGAAGCACGGCCTCACCGGAACTGGTACAGGAACTGCAGAAGTTCATCACCAGCCGTCTGGCGGAGTTCAAGCGGCCGCGTTGGGTGGAGTTTCTCCCCGAGCTGCCCAAGACGGCCACCGGCAAGATCCAGCGCTTTCGCTTGCGCCAGATGGCTTCTGCACGGGCGAGCGACGAACGGCGCGAACCCTGAGCACCGCGCAACCGAAAAGTGCTCCCAGGGATTGCGGTTGCGAAACCGCGCCGCTCAGGACACAATACGCAAGCCCGGCTGCAGCCGGGAACATCGATGGCCACATCCACGACCACCTCTGGGCTGGGCACGCTGAAACCGCCAGCCCGCGCCGCTCTGATCGGCCTCAGCCCGGAAGAGGTTGTGGTGCTGCGAGATTGCCTGCAGCAGTGCAAGATCCAGAGTGTGCCGCTCACGGGCATTGTGGAACCGCGCCTCGCGCGTGAGAAATTTGAGGCCATTATCGTGCGGCTGGGCGAAGAGGCCAACCGTGTCCTGGAGACGGTGCGCAACTCCAGCGAGAACCGTCGCGCGGTCGTCTACGCCCTCGCAACCGACATTGCGCAGGCCCTGCCCTTCACGCGGCACGGCATCAACGCGCTGATCCTGGAGCCGGTGGAGCGTGAAGCGGCGCTGCGTGTGCTGCAGGCCACCCAGGCCCTGGTCACGGGACAAATGCGGCTCTACGTGCGCGTTCCTCTGGTAACGGACGTGCGTCTGGAGGCCGGGGGTACAAGGCACTCGGCCTGCTCCGAAGAGATCAGCGGCGGCGGCATGTCGTTGAGCACGGATGCCCGCCTCGCCATTCCCGACGCGGTCGAAGTGGCCTTCAGCCTGCCCAAGGTGCCGAATCTGTCCATGAAGGGAATGGTTTCCTGGGTGAAGGAAGCGGAAAACATGGTGGGCATCCGCTTTGCCCCATCCGAGCAGCGGCAGCGCGTGAAGAAGTGGATCGAAGAATACCTGGACATCACTCCCACCTAGCGCCCGGTTCACTTCTTGTTTTCAAGTTTCAGGATTTCTTATGCCGCGCACGCTGTCCAAGCGCCGTCAGGAAAATGGCACTCTTGCCGTTGGCGTGCGGAGAAAAAAAGTTCACCACATCGTCGTCGTAGAACGTGAGGCCTGATGCGCCCAGCCCCAGGGCATAGGCGGCCAGGTACAGTCTTCCACCCAGGATGCCAGCCTCCAGGTGAGCCGCGCGGTAGCCACGGTTCCCGAATCGGTCTAAAACGCGCTGCAGGTCAGACAGAAAAAACACCGCCACGCTGGCATCGCCCGGGAGCTCCTGCTCCAGGCCCAGGTAGGCCGCCTCTTTGCGAAACTCGCCCAACCGCAGGGGCTCGAGCGCGCACGCCTCCCGAGAAAAAAAGTAGGCCCCGGACGCCAGGCCCTCGACCGCGTGAACGATGAGATAGAGGTCGTTCAGCAATTTTCCTTCCCGGGCCAGAAAATCCGCAGGAATGCCGCGCGTGGCACGTTCCAGCAAAGTCGAAAGCTCGGCCATGGTGATGGGCTGGCGCGCGAAGCGACGCGTGGAACCGCGACGCAGGATGACTTGCTCGATCGGATCACGGAGCCACTCCTCTGCGGCGAGTGGAGCAAGGGGAACCATCGCGGTGGAGGGTTCGTGGGGAGGCGACTCCGGCATGCTGCCCCGCCACTCCCGGACCTCTTCGGCGGAGTGCAGACTGGAAGCAGAATGCATGGCGCGCATCGCGGGATGGTCCACCTCGCGCTGCGAAAGCCGAACGGTTTCATACCCCCGCCGCTCTGGCTGGCCGGGAGCAGGCGGCGGCGGAGTCTCCATCGAGCCCACTGCGACCAGGGAGAACGGCACTTCGCGCTCTCCGTCTAGGTCCAACAAGCTCGTCACCGTTTCGTCCACAAAGCCTGCCAGGATTCGCGCGGGCAGGCCGAGCGCGGCACAAAGGGACAGCAGGTTGGCCAGCAGAGTTCCGTTGTCCCATCCAAAGTGGCGATAGGTGCGTTCCTGATACTTCCACGCGTTGCGCCAGTAGTTGCCGGTGCAAACGACGATGAGCGGCGCCTGGGCCACGGCAGGCTCGCCGCCTGTGGCTTGCACCAGGACATCGCGCCAGTCGCCCTCGCGCAGGCGGCGCAGCGCGAAGTCCGCCGGATTGAAGTGATACACCCCCGCCGCCAGATCCTGCAGATCAGCGCACACCAGGTAGAGCTCAACTTCATACAGAGCGCCGGTGCAGGCAGCGGCGCGAAAGTAGATTTTTCCGCCGGGATAGGCCCGGGTTCGCGTGATGCCCGCCGTAAAGTACATCAGCAGCCCGAGTTCCTTCCGGCCGATCTGCGAAGGGCTTTCGGCAGGCGGACCGAAGGCGCCAATGGCTGAAAGCGCCGCTATGCCCGTTGGAGTGACCTCCCTGGGCAGCGAGATGGGATCGAGCCCGGGATAGATCTTGAAGGGCAGCGGCTGATTGGCCCAGTCCAGAAAGTGCGGGTTGGAGCGCACGCTTTGCGGCGAGTGCTTGGTACGATTGTGATAAGCCCAGGTCGCTTCCAGGTCGAAGTTAGTCATAGGTTGCAAGGAAACCTCACCGCCCAACGCCAACGTTGAACTGGCGGTCCTTGGACCGTGCGCAGGAGAAAATCCCAATTTTCATAAGTCGGACTGCCGTGTCCAGATTTTTCAGTTGACGCCGCTACGCGTGCCGTATCTAATTCTATCCGCTCGAATCCTCCCCGGGGTCTTCCGCACTGTTGGAACGCTTGCGCGTGGTTGATCGCATAGGCCGCCGATCCCCGAGGATCAACTTGAGAGAGGATCTATGTCGAAGGCATCTCCCCGCAGCCTGTCTGATTCCTCAACGCTTTCCTTCAGCTTGACGATTCTGCTGTTGCTCCTTCTTTCCTTTGCCCTTCCGGCCGCGGCGCAACTGGGCGCCGGCCAGATACAGGGAACGATTGCGGACCCAAGCGGCGCCATGATCGCCGGGGCCAAGGTCACCATCACCAACACCGCCACCGGCGCGTCGCGCGAACTCACCACGGATGCCGGAGGCCGCTACCGCGCAGTGGCGCTCGAGCCCGGCCCTTATACCGTCAAGGTAGAACAGAGCGGCTTTGCCACGCTGGAACGGAAGGGTGTCGACGTGGTAGTAGGCTCGACGGCGACCGTGGACCTGAAGCTGCAAGTGGCCGCCGAGGGACAGACCATCGTGGTAGAAGACGCGGCTCCCCTGGTGCCTACGGAATCCACGGAAGTCTCCAGCGCAGTTACCAAGGAAGTGGTGGAAAACGTGCCATCCATCGGACGGCGCTGGGACAACTATGCCCTTCTGGCTCCAGGTGTCTCCACCGACGGCACCTTCGGGCTCATCAGCTACCGCGGCATCTCCGGCTTGTACAACAACAACACTGTGGACGGGGCCGATAACAACCAGGCCTTTTTCTCCGAGGCCCGGGGCCGCACGCGCGCTGCCTATACCTACAGCCAGGCGACGGTTAAGGAATTCCAAGTCAGCCTGAGCAACTTCAATGCGGAGTATGGACGCGCAGCCGGCGGCCTGGTGAACGCTGTCACCAAGTCCGGCGGCAACCGCTTCCACGGCGAGGCCTTTTACTTCATCCGCGACGCCTCACTGGGCGCAGCCGATCCCTTCGCGGCGCCCACCGCACTGGCGTTCACCGGCGATCCCACGCTACCGGAACGCCGCCAGCAGTACGGCTTCGCCGCGGGCGGCCCCGTCAAGAAAGACAAACTCTTCTGGTTCCTGAGCTACGACGAACAGCACCGCACCTTCCCCTACGTGGTTTCCACTTTTAGCAGCACGTTTTTCGGCGCCACGTTCAATGGCGACTGTACCACCCTGCCCAACGCCAATCAGGTGGCCACCTGTCAGTTCCTGCAGAGCCAGATTACAGTCGTCCCTCGGAAAGGCCTGAACAACGTGGCCCTGGGAAAGGTGGACTGGGTGGTGAACCAGAACCACAACCTCTCGTTCTATTACAACTATCACCAGTGGCGGGGCGTGAATGGCATCCGTACGCCGCTCATCAATTTCAACGCGGCGTCGGACAACGGCTTGGACAAGGTCCGCACCGACAGCTTCTACACCCGCTGGACCTACGTGATCTCGCCGACAATGCTCAACGAGTTTCGTTTCCAACTCGCTCGCGACAACGAATTTCAGCAGCCCAACGCGCCCGGCCCGGGCACCTCTGTAACCGGAGGATTCAGTTTCGGACAGCCGGATTTCCTGCCGCGGCCTCAGTATCCCTTCGAGAAGCGCTTCCAGTGGACGGACAATTTTTCCTGGATCCACGGCCGCCATACCTTCAAGTTCGGGGCGGACATCAACTACGTGCGAGAGACGCAGATCAACCTGTTCCAGGGCGGCGGCGTTTATAGCTACAGCAACTTTGCCAACCTGGCGGGCGACTGCCCCGCGGGTGCGGTGCCGCTGGGTTGCGTGCCTGACGGCGTGCGCAGCTACTCGTCCTATTCCCAAGCCTTCGACGAGCGCGTGCTGGCTGGCTCCCTCCCTCCCGAGATGGCGGGTTCCGCCTTCTTCACTACTACCGACTGGAATTTCTATGCGCAGGACACCTTCAAGCTGCGCCCCAGCATTACGCTCAACCTCGGTGTCCGCTATGAGTACCAACGGCTGCCGCAGCCGGAAGCCGGGAACCCCCTGCTGCCGCTCTCTCAGAGCTTCAACCAGGACACCAACAACTTTGCGCCGCGCATTGGTCTCGCTTGGGACATCAGCGGCAACCAGAGAACGGTGATTCACGCCGGGTACGGGCTCATCTACGGCCGCACCAGCAACAGCGCCATCGCCCAGGCGTTGCTCAACAACGGCGTGGTGACACGAAGCCTGCGGTTCACCACCAGCGCTGCGGACATTGCCGCAGGCGCGCCCATCTATCCCAACTGTTTCATTCCTGGAGTCAATGCGCTCTGCTCGGACCCCACACCGGGAGCGGCGGGCCTTTTGCCCGACGTCAGCCAGTTTGCGCCGGGGTTTGCCCGTCCCATGGTGCACCAGGCGGAACTGAGCCTGGAGCACGAACTGTTTTCCGGGACCGTGCTGCGCCTTTCCTATGCCTACAGCGCGGGTCGGCGCCTGCCGGCTTATCGCGACGTCAACCTCTTCCCTCCGGGGAACGAAGTGTTCCTGGCGTTGCTTGGGGATCTGACGGCGAATGGCCAAACCCTGGCCTCCGCCGGACTGTTCGGTCCGTTCCCGTTCTACTGTGACGGGACCTTCGCCAATTGCACGCCCACCGCGAGCGCCCGTCCCGACACCAATTTCCGCCGCATCATGCAGGCGGAGAGCGTGGTGAACTCCAACTACAACGCGCTCATCCTTCAGGTCCGCCGCCGCATGCAGCGTGGGCTGTTGTTCGACTCCCACTTCACCTGGTCGAAGGCCATCGACAACGGGCAGAACAGCACCACGTTTTTCGGCCGCTCCACTACCGTCTTTGATCCTCTGAACCCGTCGCTGGATCGCTCGGTCAGCGACTTCGACATACGCCGGCGCTTTGTCACCAGCTTCGTCTGGCGTCCCGACGCGAGCTTCCCCATCAGCAACGAAACAATGAGGAAGATCTTTGGCCGCTGGCAGCTCAGCGGCAGCTTCACGGCCCAGGATGGGAAAACCGCCAACGGCACCCTGAGCGGTTTCCTCAGCAGCACCGGTACGCGGGCCGTCGATACCGGCTCCGCCAACGGCACCGGCGGCAACTTCAGGGTGCCTTTCCTGGACCGGAACTTTGGCGAGGCGCCCGGATTGGCCATCTTCGACTTCCGCATCGCCAAGAGCATCCCTGTGACCGAGAGCACGAGCATCGAGGTCATTGCCGAGTCCTTCAATCTGCCCAACCGGGTGAACATCACCAGCGTGAACAACACCTCCATGTCGATTGCCAGCAGCTTCACCATCAACAACAACACCTGCGGCGGCCAGGCGCTCCCGAACGGAACGCGCTGCATCACCATTAACTCGGCCACCAACTACCTGGAGCCGCGCAGCGCTTCCAGCACGCACAACGGCATGCGCGACATCCAGTTCGCGGTTAAGTTCCACTGGTAAAACAGAGGAAACCTTACTGCGGCAGCGCCCACGGGTGCTGCCGTTTTCTTTTGTGAAAGAGTGTGTCCTAAGAACCCGGGGGTGCGGGTGGCTTTCCGGGTAGTCCGCCGCTTCCCTCTGGCGGGCTGGGCGACGCTGCCGGGGCCCTGGGTATGGGCGGCTTGGTGCTCTCCAGCCAGGCCGTGTACCAAAGATTGACCAGCATTTGGGCTCCGGCGGCCAGCCGGCGCCGGACAAAGTCGCGTCCTTCCGCCGTGCCCGCACCTGTGAAAGCGCCGGCCTTGTCCAGCTGGTACAGCGGCTCCACCAGGCGGTTGGAGTCTCTCAGATACTGCATGTAATCGGCGAACGGGTTGGCCAGCTGTGTGGGCGGCTGCACCAGGTCGGCAAAATCCGGACGCTCCAGGTTGGTTTTTACGAATTCGGATTCAAACCGGTAGTGAATGGTCCTGTCCGCGCTGTACTGGCTGGGATTGTCCCCCACCCATCCGTTGTAATGGATAGTGGTGTGCAAGGGTTGCGCTCCGTCAGCAACGTAGTGTCCCAGCCATCCTGCATAGAACACAATCTTCCGTTCCACGTTTTTGGTCGGCTTCTTCAGCTCTTTGAGCAGGCGGTATTCGCGAAACGACGCCTTCAGCCGGTCATAGACCTCGATGACGATGTAGGGCTGCAGGCCCACCTTTTGCGGAAGCAGCATCTCGGGATTGCCGGGCGTGCTGGCCCGTTTCTCGGCCAAGAGCTGGTAGAAGCTGTAACGGTCCGGCGGAAGCTGGGTGATCCCGTCCAGCAGCTCGAGATCCAGAAAGTGGTCCGGCGACTGCGCACTTTTCAGGGCGGCCTCCCGGTCATCGCGCCAGCGGTCCGGCTCGTAGCCAAGATAGGTCAGCCACTTTTTCCCCTTGCGGAAAAATCGCGGCATGCTGCGGGGGATCTTTCCGGCGGCAACTTCGTTGACGTTGCTGTGTCCTTCGTAACCCCAGCCCGATCCCGTGGCGGGCAGCAACAACACAATCAGCATCCAAACAACAGCGCTTTTACAGAGACCCATCCCCTGACCCGAACCTTTCTTCGATGAAAACTGGGATGCTATCAGGAGCACCTGCTTGTGTCACTTCACCGCAGTGCCGGTGGCCGCGGGAGCCAGCGCCTCGGTCAGTATCCGGCCGTCGGCGTGCGACGGCGGGCTGATGCCGAGCAGGCTGCTCAAGGTGATCGCCAGGTCGCGCGGCTGGCTCGGGCTCCTGTAGATGCCGGGCTGGAAAGGAAACCCGTAGAGCGCCAGCGGGACGTGGGTGTTATAGGCGTACGGCGACCCGTGGTTGTTGTAGACGTACGGCAGCCCGCTGCTTGCCCGAAGGTCTGTTTCGCCGGCGTAATAAGGCGGAAGGTTTCCCATCACATACCAGCCGCCATGGGACAAGTAGCTGTTGACGTACTTGCGCGACATCTCGTCGGGGGGAAGGCTCCCGCTCGAAATCTGCGCGCGCGTGTAGTAGCTGCGGAATGGCGCTGCCCGCAACAAGGCTTCTCCCACCCGCCGTTCCGCCTCCGCTTCGTCGCGGATGCCGGCCTCGGCAAATGCTTCCGGGGAAACAAAGGCAACGTGATCGCGGAACAGATGGACGTAGCTTCGTGGTTGGCCGGGGGAAAGGGCCTGGGACAGCGCAGCATTGAGGCGTTCCTGGATCTGCTTCCGGTACGGCAGTGTGTCGGCCGGCAGGCGGAACTGCTTGGCGTAGTCGGCCGCGGGCTCAAAGCCGTGATCCGAAGTCATCACCATCCAGATGTTGGCCAAGCCCAGTTGGCGGCCCAGAAAACCTACAAAGTCCGCCAGTTGCCGGTCGAGCGCCCGCAGCAGGGCGCCGGCTTCCGGAGAGTCCGGCCCCAGGTTGTGCAGCAGCAGATCGTTCGCCGAAACGCTCAGGATCAGCAGATCGGTGGCCGGCCCGCTGCCCACTTTCTCGTTCACGATCAGCTCCCGGGCAAAGTCGAGCATGTACTGGCTGCCGAAGGGAGTGGCGCCTACGATCCAGTAGAAGCTGGTTTCTCCGTCCGGGCGCTTTTCGCGCTGCGTGGTGCGCAGCAGCGCGCCCTCCTCGTCTCTCCACTCCTGGTTCCAGAGCTTTTCCGCCCGGCCGCTCTGGTTGAACTTGCGCACCCAGTCGGGAAGCTCCGTCATGTAGTAGGAAGAGGTCACAAAGGCGCCGCTGGAGCGGTGAATCCAGTAAGTGGCGTTGGCCGCGCGGCCGCCGGAAAGCACCGCGGCCGTATCCTTCAGGGAGACGGCAAACACCCGGGACTTTCCTCCGGTCGCCAGCTTCAGTTCGTCGCCCAGGGTGCTGGCCAGCAAGTTGCGCGGTGAGGCACCCGGGGCTGCGTCTTTTCCGGCCACTCCGAGGAGCTGCGTGGAGTCGTCCTCCACCGGCGTGACGGAACGCCTGAGCCGGGCATCCCACCAGTAGTTGGCGCCGATGCCGTGTGCCGCAGGATGCGCGCCGGTGAGCAGCGTGGCGTGTCCCGCGGAGGTCCAGGTGGCCGCGTGATCGTAGTGGCAATTGCTGAAAAAGGCGCCGCGCTCGAGAAACAACCGGAACCCGTTTTCTGCGAAACGATCCCGTTGGCGTTCCAGGGCATCTTCCCGCAGCCCGTCCACAACGATGATCACCACCAGGCGCGGCCGCGCATCATACGCCGAGGCAAAGGACAGGGACGACGTTGCCAGAAAGAAAAGAAGCAGAAAACGCCGGGCACAGGTCTTCATAGAGGACTGGATAGGATAGTGGATCTGCCGGCCCGGGCCCAGTCTGGCAAGAGAATTCACCTCTTAGTCCCGCCGCGCCAGAATCTCATCGCCGCTGCGGGAAGTAGCCCGCGCCCCGCGGATTCGCGCAGCCAGCGCGCGGATTACTTCACTGACCACGGACGGATTCGTCCGCAAGACCTCGCGGAAGGCCTTGCCTTTCAGGCACAAGGCCCGTGCACCCCCCGTTCCGGCCAGCACCGTGGCCACGCGCGGCGCCGAGTCGAGCACCGACAGCTCCTCGATGAAGCCGCCGGCCTTCTCGCTGCCGACCACTCGCTCCTCGGCGCCATCTGAGCGCAAGACCTTCACTTCGCCGGAAAGCAGAATAAAGACCTCGTCGCCCGGCTCGCCTTCCGTGCACAGCGCTTTGCCGGAGGCAAACTCCCGTTCGATGCTGGCGCGAGCCAGGCTGGCCAGTTCCGGAGGAGCCAGAGACGCAAACAAGGGAACCGTGCGCAGCGCCATCATCCGTTCCACAGTCACCCGGCCGGTCTCTTCGCGGCTTTCCAGCTGGTGGGCGCGCATCAGCAGGCACACGGCAGTCTCGCAGACCACGTCGTGCTCATCGCGCACCATGGCCTTCAGCGTTTCCTCGTCCACGCCTGCGCGCTCGTCCAGCAGGTACATGGCAGCGACGCGCACGTAAGGATCGGCGCTGGCCAGATGCGGACGCACCGAGTCGCCCAGCATTGCCCGTGTCGCCGCTTCCCGTTGCGCCTCGCGTCTCGCCTCTGTCAGTTGCACGGCCACCTCCGCCGCCACGCTCCGGCCCAATGCCGCCGCCGCCTCTTCCCGCAGGTTGTCGTCGGCGGATAGCAATTGGTCGCGCAACGGGAGGCCTGGATTGTCCTGGTCCCAACCGAAGGCCAGCATCAGGCCGTCGGCGGCGTGAGCGCACCGGCGCGACAGTGCATCCACCAGAAAGTCTCCTGCGGTCGAGGGCTCGGAGCGCAGCAAGCGGATGGTCTGCAAGGCGCCTTCGATGGTGGCGAATGCCTTGGCCACATGGGGAGCCATGGCTGTGCCCTTGCGCAGCAACTCGTCCAGCACCGCACCATGTTCCTCTGGCGTGACGCCGTAATCCTGGCGCAGGTGACGAATGGAAATGTCGTCCGGCAACGTGGCGGCCCGTGTGCCCCGCTCCAGATAGCTCTGCAATGCATGCGAGTACGCTTCCAGCTGCAGGCGCTTTTCCGCGGACACCTGTAACGCTGGAGTAATCCGCGCGCGTTCTTCCTCGTCCAGATCGGCCATGATTCTCTCGTGGTCGGCCTGGCTGATTTGCAGTTGATTGCGCAGCGATTCCAGGTGCTGCACGTCGCCGCGGCTGACGAAACCGCTGGCCACGGCTTCCCGCACTGCCTCCTTGTAAATCTCCAGTAGGCGCCCGTAGCCGCTGGCATACGTCTGGGATCGGATGGTATGGATCAGGAAGGCTTCATGCAGGTCTTTGGGCGGCTTCATGTCGGCCCATTCCCAGCGACGGATGATCTGCCGCGCCAGGGTCTCCTCGGCGTACGCCTGCTGGCGCCGCTTGAAGCGGCGCAGCAAAAACAGCGTCCCTGTGGCCACCACGAGAATTTGCACCAGGTGAGGCGCCCCGGGAATCAGCCGGCTCGTGGGCGCACCCGCGAAGGTGTAAAACGTGACGAAGGCCGTGAAAGCCGTCACGGTAAACATCAGGTGGCGCACGCCGGCCTCGTCCAGGTCCTCGTCGCGTTTCTGCAGGCGACGGCCCGCGAACAGCTCGATCACGGAAAACAGGACGAAACTCAGGAGCGCGCCCAGGCCCAGCGTCAGGAATGCGGCCAGCGCGCGCGGCCAGGACTCCGCAAAGTACAAGCCGGCTGTCTGCGGGCTGTGCCCGGGCAGGAACGCGCTGCCCAGTACTTGCGGTTCGTTGGTCCACGCTCCGCCGAAGTAGTATTCCCAGGTTCCGGACTGGAGGTAAAAATAAAAGTAAAAAGCAAAAATCAATCCGGGGAAGGCGAAGTAGACAAACTTTTTCGGCTGCGAAAGAATTTCTTTCCAATAGCCATTCTCTTCGTTGATGTCGGGGCAGGCCGGCTTGCACGCCGTACATTTCGCGCACTGGGAGTTGGGCGTAGGCCGCAGTCCGTGAGGTTCGGTGTAAATCTTCTCCACAAACGACACCGAGCAGATGTAGTTGCACCAGGTCTTGCCCGTATAGGTGGCGCCGAAAAGGAGCGCGACGAGCGACAGCAAAACCAGGAAGGTTGCCAGCGCTCCTCCGTGGCCGTTCGTGGCCACCAGCCGCAGCCAGAGGCAGAGAAAGAAGATGACAAACACCACGCCGTAGTAGTTGGATTGCAGCCAGGGCGATGCCCGCCTCTCTCCGGGGAAGCCCAGGCGGGCTGGCAGGCGGGAAAACCATGCCAGCGGGCAGATGTGCCGCCAGCGGTGGTAGCCGGCCAGCACGATGAGCAGCGGCAGGGAAGCCAGGGCCACCGTCCAGAAGACGCGACCGATGAGGCCCGGCGCCAGGTAGCCCAGCACCGGCATGGCCACGAACACCGCCAAGGCACACCAGCGAAGCGCCTCCAGCCACGCTTCTCCGGAAACCTCTGCCGCTGGACGGGCTCTTGCTTGCACTGAAGGTTCGCGCATGCGACTCGGACAGATTCGTGCCGGACCTTAATCCTGGCTGGTGGCCGTATCCTTTTCTGGTTTTGCTTTGGGAGGCGCGATGATGTCCTTGCTGAGCTCCTCAATCAGGGCCACGAATTCTTCCTTTTCCTTCCCGCTGACCTTGAACTTATCCAATGAGGACTCCAGTTTCTTGATGCTGGAATCCCATTCCGCCTGCGTGATCTCAAGTCCCTCATGAGCGGGCTTCATGTCGCGGCCAAAATACACACACGGTCCGCCCGCCAGCGCGCAAATCTGATCCACCACCAGCTGCCTCGTGCGCTTCTTGGAACCCTCGCTGCGTCCGCCGCCAAAACGATCGAATGCCGGGTCCTTGCCAAGCTGGGTCAAAAACTCGTCGACCACTCCGGCGATCACGTCATATCCGCCGATGCGCTGATACAGGGTATTGGCCGGCTTGCCCGAGGTTTTTTCCATGTCCTGGGCAAAGCTGTTGCCGGTGAAAGATAAGGCCACCCCAAGGGCAACCAGTACCGCCGCAACCGCCGGGGGCGATACCCGCCGCCCTCCTTTGTTATTCCGTTCCATTTGCACGCCCTTTCTCCTTTCGGCCCCTATTTCTGGAGCAGGTCGAAAGCGTCGCCCCTGCCCGAATGTTTTCGCAAGATCAGGATGTAGACAGACTGTGATTCGCCGCGCCATAGTATGCACCGCTCTGCGGCAAGTCAAGGCAGGCTTGCGGACGGCAATCCGGCAGATTCAGCAAGAAAAATGGTAGGCACGAGGAGACTCGAACTCCTGACCTCTACCGTGTCAAGGTAGCGCTCTAACCAACTGAGCTACGCGCCTACGCGGTAGCCTCATTCTACCTCTGCACGGCGGAAGGGGAAAAGGGAAGGGGAAGCAGTTGCAATCGCGCGCCGGGACGCGGAGAATCCTGGGCATGGGGATTGCCGGAGAAGCCGGTCGCCGGGAGGCGCGCTCCGTGGGCGCGCCGGAACTGTTCCACGCCGGCGCGGTGGTGCTGGTGACGCTGAACTCGCCGCGGGAAAAGTTCTGGGGCGTGGTGGCGGAGGTGGCCCCGGCGGGCGTCACCGTGCGCGGCATCGAGCTGAATTCCTTCGACGACTTCGTGGGACTGATCCGGTCGGGCGAGTCGGTTTCACCCGGGATCGTTTTTTTCCCCATGCATCGCGTGGAACGCATGGAGCTGGACGCGCGCAATGGCGAGATCCCGTCGCTGCGCGAGCGCTTTGAGGAAAAAACCAACCGCGATCTGGCCGAGATCCTTTCCGGCATGCCCGAGCCCAACATCCACGTGGGCTGCACCATGGCCGACGCCGAACGTCTTCTGATCGAGGCCACGCTGGCCGCGGTGCAGCAAGACTTTGCGCGCGCGGCGCGCATCCTGGGCATGGAAGAAAACGACTTGCGGAGCCGGATGAACCCGTGATCTCCGACCTGCGCACCGCCCCCAACCAGCTCACGCTGCTGCGCCTGATCTTCATCCCGTTCATCGTCATTGCCATTGTGGACGAGGCCTGGGGCTGGGCCCTGGGGCTGTTCGTGGTGGCGGGCATCACCGACAACCTCGACGGCTTGCTCGCCCGGCTGCTGAAACAGAAGACCGCCCTCGGCCAATACCTCGACCCCATCGCCGACAAACTCCTGCTCTCGACACTGTTCCTTGTGCTTTCCCTCACGCACAAGATCCCCTGGAAGTTCACCGTGCTGGTCTTCAGCCGCGACGTGGGCATCGTGGTGACGAGCGCCGTCCTCTATGCCACCACGTCCTTGCGCACCTTTCCGCCGAGCATGTTCGGCAAGGCCAACACAGGAGCGCAAATCGTCACGCTGTTCTTTGTACTGCTGCGTGAAATCTCAGAAGCCGCCTGGGTGGCGGCGGCCAAGGAATTAGGGCTGTGGAGCACGCTGGTGTTCACCGTGGCCTCCGGGCTGCACTACATCTACCTGGTGGGCCGCAGGCTGCGTGCCACGGGTTCGCCAGCACAACCTCCTCCCTAGCGCGCGCCAACGCAGAGGTTGACCCGTTTTCCGGCCGACCCCTAGAATCATTCGTTCCGCCGGCTGCATCGAATCGATTCTTCATGGCTCTGCGCTTGTTCAACACGCTCTCCGGCAAAGTGGAGGAGTTCCAGCCCCTCGAACCCAACCACGTGCGCCTGTACGCCTGTGGGCCCACGGTCTACGACTACGCCCACATCGGCAATTTCCGCACCTTTGTCTTCATGGACCTGCTGCGGCGTTTCGTACGCCAGAGCGGATATCGCCTCACGCACGTGATGAACATCACCGACGTGGACGACAAGATCATCCACAACGCAGCCGCGGCCGGCGTGACGGTACAGCAGTACACCGAAAAGTTCGAGCAGGCCTTCCTGGAGGACATGGCTACGCTCAACCTGGAGCGGCCGGAAATCGTGGTGCGCGCTACGGAGCACATCCCTGACATGGCCACCTTCATCGCTGATCTCGAAAAGAAGGGCTTTGCCTACCGCACGGAGGATGGGTCGTATTACTTCCGCATTGCGCGCTTTCCGGAGTACGGCAAGCTATCCAAGAAGGACTTCGCGGGCATCGAAGACGGCGCGCGCGTGGATGTGGACCGCTACGAAAAGGACAACGCTCGCGACTTCGCTCTCTGGAAGGCGCCCAAGGAGGGCGAGGCCTCCTGGAACACCACGATCGGGCCGGGGCGCCCCGGCTGGCACATCGAGTGCTCGGTGATGGCGATGAAGTATCTGGGCGAGAGTTTCGACATGCACTTGGGCGGCGAAGACCTCATCTTCCCCCATCACGAGAACGAAATCGCGCAATCCGAGGCGCGGACCGGGAAACCCTTCGCGCGCTTCTGGCTGCACGCCCGCTTCCTGCTGGTGGAAGGCGAGAAGATGTCGAAGAGCCTGGGCAATTACTACACCCTGCGCGACCTGGTGCTCCAGGGACACAAGCCCTCGTCGCTGCGCTTTCTGCTCTCCTCGGTGCCGTTTCGCCAGCCGCTCAACTTCACCTTCGAGGGTCTCAGGCAGGCCGCGCACTCGGTGGAAAGGTTGCGCAACTTCAAGCTGCGCCTGGAAAGCGGCAGATTCCCCGAGGGGGCAAACCCGGAGCTGGCGACGCTCGCCGGAAAGACGAAGGAGACCATGCGAGCTGCTCTGGAAGACGATCTGAATACGGCGCAGGCCCTGGCCGCGATCTTTGTGATGGTGCGCGAGGCCAACGCCGTGGCGGACCGCGGCCAGATGAAGCAGAGCGATGCCCCGCAACTTCTCACCGCATTGCAGCAGTTCGACGAAATGTTCGCGGTGCTCGACGATGATGACGCCGCGAAGATAGTGAAGGTACGCGACTGGGCAAAGGCCGAAGGAAAGCTGGATGAAGCCGCCGAACCGGCGGGCGAAGTCTTGAGCGACGTTCAGGTGGAAGCGCTGTTGGCGCACCGCCAGCAGGCGCGCCGCGCACGCGACTTCCACAAGTCGGATGAGATTCGCGATCGCCTGGCTGCGGCCGGTATCGTGCTGGAAGATACCCGCGACGGCGTGCGCTGGAAGCGCAAGTAGCTCGGGCGCTGCGGTTGACCGCACTGCGGTTCCCGCCTAAGATAACACTCCGCTTTCCTCGGTGGATTGTTCATCATGATCGGCCAGACGATCTCTCACTATCGCATCACGGGCAAGCTGGGCGCGGGAGGGATGGGCGTGGTGTACCGCGCGGAGGACCAGACCCTGCAGCGCGAGGTAGCGCTGAAGTTTCTGCCCGCGGACCTCACGGCCGATCCCAAAGCGCGCCAGCAGCTCATCAAGGAAGCCCAGGCCGCGTCGCGGCTGAACCATCCGGACATTGCCACCATTTACGAAGTGGGCGATGCCGAAGGCACGCTCTTCATCGCCATGGAGCTGGTGAACGGGCAGAGCCTGAAGGATCTCCTGCTGCGCGGCCCGCTGACGCCATCGCGACTGCTGGATACGGCCAGCCAGATCGCCGAGGGCCTGAATGAAGCACATCAGGCCGGAATCATGCACCGCGACATCAAGCCGGGAAACATCATGGTGGACGCGAAGGGAAGGATCAAAATTCTGGACTTCGGTCTGGCGGCCAGCACGGGCCGCGAGCGGGCACCGGGAGAAACCGAAGAGATTTTCATTACGCGTACGGCGACTTCCTGGAGCACAGGCGGCACGGTGCCCTACATGTCGCCCGAGCATTTGCGGGGCGAACCGACCGACGCGCGCAGCGACATTTTTTCCTTCGGTGTGATGCTCTACGAATGCCTGACGGGACGACTGCCCTTTCTGGGAGAGACTTCGATCGACACCCTGCACGCCATTCTGCGCAATGAGCCCGCGCCCGTGCGCCGGCTGCTGCCCGACATTGCCCCGGACTGGGAGCAGCTTGTGGAACGCTGCATGGCCAAGTCCCCGGAGCAGCGCTTTCGCACCATGGCCGAGGCCTTGGAAGCCTTGCGGCGCATTGCGGCCCCGCCTGTGCAGAAGGAAAAATCCCTGGCGGTTCTGTATTTTGAAAACCTGAGCGGCGTGAAGGAGGACGAATACTTCCGCGATGGCATGACGGAAGACATCATCACCGAACTGCTGAAGATCAAGGGCCTGCAAATTTTTCCCCGCCCCACGGTGCTGGCCTATCGCGACAAACCGGCCACCGCGCAGCAGGTCGCGCGTGAGCTGAACGCCGGCTTCGTGCTCAGCGGGAGCATTCGGCGCGCCGGAAACCGCCTGCGCATCACGGCGCAGCTGGTGGATGCCGGCAGCGGCTGCCCCACCTGGCCGGACCGCTACGTCCGCGAGTTGAAAGACGTGTTCGAGGTGCAGGAAGAGATTG